>NZ_JBSGJD010000016.1:0-68702 GCF_053605405.1 Amycolatopsis sp. NPDC003861 | reverse complement strand
CCCGCCGTCCGGGGCGGGGGGGGGCGCCCCCTACCTATACCCCCCGTGCGGGCCGGCGCGCGGCGCTCTCGCTTTGTTCCCCCACCCCCCGCCCCCCCGCCCCGCCCCCCCCCGACCGCCACGATTCGAGCTCGACCGGGCTCAGCCGCGCCGGAAGGATCGGTTCGTACAGCTCTCGGTACGGATCCAGATCGTCCAGCCTCACCGCCAGCCGGTGCTCGTCCGACCAGGAGACCACCTGGCGGATCCCGAGCCAGCCCGGCGCGTCGGCGGACAGGTCGCCGGGCAGTCGAACGACCGAATGACGATTGCGGATCTCGACGTGACCGTCCGCGCCTCGGATCGTGGCGACGGAGAACGGCGCCTCGGCCCGCAGCAACGCGGTTCCCAGCGTCGGCAGGGAAACTTTCCCGTGCCAGACCGGAAGTTCCGTCTCGAACGGGATCCCGGCGTGAACGGCGGCCGCGGCCGCGAGGCAGTGCAGGTGCCCGGCGTGCACCCAGAACGGGCAGACACCGGTGGCGTCTTGGCGGTAGAGCCGGGTCGTGTACCCGGCCCACGTGCCCGTGTACGGGTGGGCCAGTATTGTCTCGAGGGCCTGCGGGGCCGTCTGCTCGACACGGGCCAGCAATTCCCACGCCATTTCCGGCGACGGCAACGGTCGGTACAGGTCTTCGGATTTGGTGACGACCTCGACGAGGCCGCACATCAGCAGCAACCGGCGGCTCCGTTCGGCCGCCCGCAGTTTCCGCAGCGGCCCGGGGCCACCCTCGCCCGCCGCAACCGCGTCGAAATCCGCCCACGGCAGCTGGTGGCGCCCAAGACCTTCGGTCTGACCCACGACTTCCTCGGCGGTCACGGTCAATCGACCCGCTTCGCGCCCTTGCTGCCACTCGCGGTCACCGGGATGTGCGAGACGCGTTCGACCGCATGGCGCAGTGCTCTGCGTATTTCGCCACCGTCCAAGGTGCGCAACCGGGCGATCGACACGCCGCCGAGGTCGAGAAGTTCGGATTCGATTCCCGCATCCGCGCCGGAACGTGCTGCCTGCATCGCCCTTTTCTCCTCTCGCCGGGAGAACGGACCCCGTCGGCCCGCTTTCATTGTCCCGCATTCCGGGCGGCTGCGACAGGGACGGCCGCAGTGCGCCGATCAGGTGACTTGCACCGGGCCGCAGCCACCGCGGCGCCCGGTCTTTCCGGCCCGCTCGCCGGTGGTTCCGCCGCCGATCACAGCGCTGCGTGCCGGTTTTCTGCCAACGCATGTCCACGTTTTGCCCACTACGACTGCGGGATTCGGTGGGTAAAATCACGACTCCTGGGCTTGCGGGCGGGGAGGTGGTTCGTCACGTGTCGGCCGGAGAACGAACCCACGGTGCGGACCGCGAGCTGCACTTCCCGTCGGCGGTCCGCGTGGCGGTCCGGGAAGCGATCGTCAACGTCCTCGCCGGGATGGGCTTGGCGGGCGATCGGTCGAGCCGGTCGCTGCTGGTGGGCCTCATCCACGACAACCTCGGCTTCCCGTTGACACTGTCCGATCACGCCACCGGGCGGGACCAGCTGATCGACGTCGTGAACGCCTGCGCCAAGGCGGAAGGGGGACTGCTCGCCCTCGACCACGCCGTCCGCATGCTGCGGCCAAACTGCCCGGAATCCGAGCTGCTGCACCGGCTCGTGCACGAACCGCGCATGCACGACCTGCTGCCGGACTCCGAGTTGCCTTGGTTGCGTTCCGTGCTGACCGGGTTCACCCCGCCGGCGCTGGGTGTGCTCGTCCGGCGGGCCGCGGGCTGGGCCGCGGGCCCGGCAGGCGAACCGGGCGACGCGTGGGAGGCGTTCTGCCTGCTGACCGAGCTCAACACGCCCGCACACGGGTTGCCGCCTGCCCTCGCCTTCGTCGAGTTCGTCGCCGCCCGGTGCGCCCGGGCACTCGGCGACGAGTTGCGGGAGTGGAACACCTGGCAGGCCCGGCGGGTGCAGGGCGAGGCCCGGTTGCGCGAACTGCGTGCCGAAGAGGAACCCCGCGGTGGCGACGGGTTGCGGCTGCACCTGGTGATCATGGTCGAGCTGGACGGCATCGACCCCGACCGGCACGTGGTCTCCCACTGGCGGCAGGAAGATCCGCACGAATGGCCGCCGGCCCGGGGCGGGATGACCACCATCCGCGGCACGGACCTCGAGCACCACGTCGACCGGTTGATCGTCGACGCCGAACGCGCGTGGTCGGAATACCCGGAAGAAGTGGCGCTGGAATTCGTCCTGCCGCGGGAACTGGTGAACCTGCCGGTGCACCGGTGGTGCAAGGAACACGAAACCGGGGACCCCCGGCCGTTGTTCCTCGACTACCCGATCGTCATCCGTTCGCTGGAGCGGATGTTCTCGCGGCAGTGGCACCGGGCGTGGCGGATCCGCTGGGCGGCGATGCTCGGCAACCCGTCGGCCGAGCGGGTGTACTACTGCCCGCCGCGCGAGGGCGCCGAGCACCGCCGGCTCGACGCCGTTCTCAGTGACGGGCGGTGGCTGGTGATGGTACTGGCGGGACCGCCGCCGGCGCGGCCGCGGCCGGGCGGGGACGAGCTGGCGACCGGGCTGCGGACCGGCATCCCGGTGGTGCTGTGGCACCCCGATGCCCCCGCCGACCTGCTCCGCGGAGCCGTCGCCTGGCTCGTCGGCGGCGGTGCCGGGCTCGGCGACCTGCCGGCCCGGACGCGGGATTCCCGGCTCGCCGCGTTCTCGAAAGACACGCTTTCGGCCGATTTCCAGGCCGCACGCGATTTGGTGATCCTGTGGGACGACCCGAGCAGACTGCTCTTTCTGGACGAAGGCCCTTACCTGCCGAACGCGACACGGGAGATTTCGGATGAACGGGGAAAAGCGTCCTGAGCGGCCGAGCTGGTGGATCTACCACGGGACCGGCCGGCCGCTTCACGGCGCTTCACTGGCCGACCTGCTCCCACCCGCCCCGCCTTGGCGCGTGTTCGACGGGGGCCCGTTGCCGGACGAAGACGTGGTGGCACCGGACGAAGGGGAGGCGGCCCGGCGGCTGGGTTCCGAGCACCGGCTGACCGCCCGGCACGTCGACACGCACGAGATCGACATGGTCAACGCCGCCCTGTACCTGCGCCGCCCCCTCCTGGTCACCGGACGGCCGGGCAGCGGGAAGTCGAGCCTCGCCTACCGGGTCGCGCGCGAGCTGGGACTGGGCCGGGTGCTCCGGTGGCCGATCACCTCCCACACCACGCTCAAGAACGGGCTGTACCACTACGACGCGATCGGCCGGGCGCAAGCGGCCGGTGCCCGGGCGGCCGCGGTTCCGGACGGCGAACCGGAACCGCCGATCGGGGACTACCTCCGGCTCGGCGAACTCGGCACGGTCTTCCTGCCCCGGCGGCTGCCCCGGGTGCTGCTGATCGACGAACTCGACAAGAGCGAAGCCGATCTGCCGAACGATCTGCTCAGTTTGTTCGAAGACGGCGAGTTCGCGATCCCGGAGCTGGTGCGGATGCGCAGCCGGACCCGGGAGGTCGAGGTCTTCACCGCGGACGCCGACGCGACGGCGACGGTGGTGGACGGGCGGGTCCGGTGCGCGGCGTTCCCGTTCGTCGTGATCACCAGCAACGGCGACCGCGACTTCCCACCCGCGTTCCTGCGGCGGTGCCTGCGCCTGGAGATCCGGGAGCCGAACATCGAACAGCTGGCGGCCATGGTGGCGGCGCACGCACTCGACCCGGCTGACACGCACCGGTCGCGGATCATCGAGGAATTCGTCAGCCGGAGCGAAGCCTACGGTGGTCTGCCGGTCGACAAGCTCCTCGAAGCGGTCTACCTGGCGACGTCCGGTGCCTACCACGACGAAGGCGACTCCTGGCCGCGACTGGTGGACGCGCTGTGGCGTCAGCTGAACTCAGTGGTGCCGTGACATGACCGAAGAGGTGTCCGGCAACGTGCCCTTGTCCTGGCGGGAGGTCGCCGACGCGGTCTGGCTGACGGCGGTACTGGGACGACTGCCGGAGCGACCGGCCGAGGAACCGGAATCCCAGGCGCGCCCACCAGCGCCCGATCGGCCACCCGAGCTCCCACCTCCCGTGCCCGAGCCGAAGGCCGCGGCAGATCCGCCGCGGCCCGGGCCCGGGCAACCCGAACCCGGGCAGCCCGCCGCGCGGTCCGAGCCGGTCAGCGAGCGGCAGCGTCGTCCGCTGACCGAAGGCTTCGTGCGCGGCGCCCGCGAAAGCGCCGGCAACGGCGAGCCGGTCAACGGCCGGGGCCGGAAGCCCCCGACGATGCCGGGCGGGCCGGACATCCTGCGCGCCCTGCGGCCGTTGAAACAGCTGCGTCCGTCGTCGAATGAAGACGATCTCGAGCTGGACGAGGAGCTGACCGCCGAACAAGCCGCACAAACCGGCCTGTGGCTCCCGTGGCTGCGGCCCACGCCGACGACCCGCGTCCTGGACCTGACGGTGGTCGTGGACGCCGGGGCGTCGATGGCGTTGTGGCAGCACGAAGTCACGGCCTTCCTGAAACTCGTGCAGCAACTCGGGGCGTTCCGCACGGTCCGCATCCGTTACCTGGAAACGGAAACCCGGGCGACGGACGGCTCGCTCGCTCCAGTGCTGCGCGGCGGTACGCCGGACGCGCCCCAACACAGCGTGGCCGAACTCCTGGACTGGTACGGCGGGCGGCTGATGCTCGTGCTGACCGACGGCGTCGCCGAAGCGTGGCGGCAAGACCTCGTTTCGCCATTGCTCGCCCAGTGGAGCCGCCGGATGCCGGTCGCGCTCGTCCACCTGCTTCCCCAGCACATGTGGCGGAAGAGCGGGATCGCCCTGCACCGAGCCCGGTTGACGTCACCCGGTCCCTTCCGCCCCAACAACCGCTACGGGTTCGACCTGCCGGATGCCTGGATGACCATGGCGGAACCCGAAAAGGCGATCGCCGGTGCGGTGCCCGTCCCGGTGCTCGAACTGGACGGCCGGTGGTTCACCTGGTGGGTGGGCCTGATCGCCCGTTCGGTCGGCAAGGCGGTGCCGGCCACCGTGCTGCTGGCGCGCGACCAGCCGATGCCCGAAGGCGAGGACGACGAAGAGCCGGCCTCGTCGCTGACGGCCGAGGAACGGGCCCGGCGCTTCCTCGGTGCCGCGACCCCGCCTGCGTTCCGCTTGGCGACATTGCTCGCCGCGGTGCCGGTCAACCTGCCGATCGCGCGGTTCGTCCGAGCGGAATTCGTCCCGGAGGCCGACAGTTCGCACGTCGCCGAGGTGCTCACCAGCGGGCTCCTCGGCCTGCCTGCCGGACGCCCGGCCGAGGAGGACGCCGTCTTCGCTTTCCCGATCCCGGTCCGCGAAGCCCTTCTCGCGGCCGCGCGGCGGGCGGAGACGGTGCAGGTGGTCGTGGCGACCGGCCGGCGGTTCGGCGAACGGCACCCGGTGCTGGTCCGGATCACCGACGCACTGGCCGATCCCGAACGGGTGGCCCTGCCGGACGAGCCCGCGGACGTCTCTCTCGAGCGAGTCGTCATGCGGGCGCTCTCGGGTCCGTACGCGTGGCGCGCCGAGCGGCTGCAGGAGCGGGAGCGGGAACTGGCCGCGGCGGAGGAGGAGGCGGAGTCCGCGGCGGCCGTGGCGCACCAGGAGATGCTCCCGCCGGTGACGGTGGGGACGGGAACTCCGGACGAGGCACTGGTCGCGACCGTCCGGAACGAAGCGGCCACCTCCCGGCGCCGGGTGCGGCAGATCACCACCGACGCCCCGATGGTCTGGGGCGCGGTCCCGGCGCGCAACCCCGAGTTTGTCGGCCGCGGTGAGTTGCTCGACCGGCTCGGAGCCGCACTGCGGTCGACCCGTTGTGCGGTGCTCTACGGAGCGGGCGGCCTCGGCAAGACCCAGCTCGCGGTCGAGTACATCTACCGGCAGCTGCGCGACCACGATCTCGTCTGGTGGGTGAGCGCACCCCAGGAGTCCCAGGTCCGGGCGTCGTTGACCGAGCTGGCCCGGCAGTTGCGGCTCCCCGGCGCGGAGGAGACGCTGACCGCGGTGCCCGCCGTGCTGGCGGCGCTCCGCGCGGGCAAGCCGTTCCGCCGCTGGCTCCTCGTCTTCGACGCGGCCGACCGGCCCGAGCTCCTGCGCCCGTTCCTCCCGCTCGGCGGCCCGGGCCGGATCGTGGTGACCGCACTGGACGCCCCGTCCGGCTCGTTCCCGGCGGAGTCCATCGAAGTGGACAGGTTCGCCCGCGCGGAGAGCGTCGAGCTCCTGCGCCGCCGGGACCCTGCGGTCAGCCCCGCCGATGCCGACGCGCTGGCGGAGAAGCTGGGAGACCTGCCGATCGCCTTGGCCCTGGCCGCGGCCTGGCGAGCCGAGGCCGGCATCCCGGTGGCCGAGTACACCCGGCTGCTGGACGAGAAGGTGGCCGAGATCCTCGCGACCGCCCCGCTGCAATCCGGCTACGAGATCGCCATGACGGCGGCCTGGAACGTGTCCTTCGACGGGCTGGCCGTGCGCAACCCGGCCGCGCACCAGCTGCTCCAGGTGTGCGCTTTCTTCGCCGCCGAACCGATTTCCCGCAGCCTGTTCACCGGGGTCCGGGGAGTGTCGATCGCCCCGGAACTGGACACCGCGATGCGCGACCCCGTCCTGCTGGACCACGCACTCCGGGAGCTCAACCGGTACCGGTTGGGAAAGCTGGACCACCGCAGCGGAACCCTGCTCCTGCACCGGCTCGCGCAGCTGGTGCTGCGCGCCCGGATGACCGACCGGACGCGCGCGGAAATGCGCCACGGCGCGCACGTCCTGCTCGCCAACCTCGATCCGAACGATCCCGAGACGGCGTGGCAATGGCCGCAGTACCAGATCGTGCTGCCGCACCTCCGGCACGCCGAACTCGTCGGCTGCGACGATCCGTGGGTCCGCCGGCTGTTGCTCAACCTGATGAAGTTCTTGTACGTCACCGGTGACCACGCGGGTGCGGTCGCACTGGCCCGCGAAGTCGTCGCCGCCTGGACGGATCGTTACGGTGCCGAGGACGCCCAGACGCTGTCCGCGTCGGTCCAGCTCGGGTTCGTGCTCTGGGTGCTCGGCCAGTACGAAGAGTCTTCGGCGATCAGCAGGCAGACCTTGTGGCTGTACCAGCGGACCGTGGGCCCGGACTCCGAACAGGCCTTGCGGGCCGAGGTCCAGGTGGCGGTCGGGTTGAAAGCCAGCGGTGATTTCTACGCGGCCCGCGAGCTCAACCGGCGGACCTACGAGAAGGTCCGTTCCCTCTTCGGCGACGACGATCCGACCGCGCTGCGCGCTGCCCACGACCTGGTCGTTTCGCTGCTGCTGGCGGGTGACTACCAATCGGCTCGCGGGCTCGGCGAGGACACCTACGAACGCCGGTCGGAGGTTCTCGGGTACGACAACTGGGAAACCATCATGACCCTGAACATCATGATCATCTGCCGCCGGGAGCTCGGTGACTATTCGTGGGCGCGCATCGAGCAGCAGCGGGTCGTCGAGCGGGTGCGTGGTTTGTTCGGCCTGGAAACCGACGGCGTCATCCGCCGCGACTACCACCTCGCCGTGGCACAGCGCAAAGACGGCTACCACGAGGCCGCGCTCGAACTGTCGGGCAGTGCGCTGAAGCGGTTCCGGCTCAAATACGGGTCGGGCCACCCCAGCGCGATGGCCTGCGTGCTCGCCCATTCGATCGACCAGCGCAACGCCGGCGACCTGCCGGCATCACTGGAGCTGGGTGAGCAGGCGCTGTCGCTCTACCGGACCGGCTTGGGTGATCGGCATCCCCACACGCTGGCCGCCGAAGCCAACATCGGGGTGACCCTGCGGATGCTCGGTGATCCCGCGAGCGCGCTGCACCGGGACGAGCGCGCCCTGGCCGGCTTGCGTGATCGGCTGGGCCCGGCCCACCCGCACGTTCTCGCCTGCTCGATCAACACGGCGAACGACTGGTTCGCCCTCGACGACGTGCCGCGCTCCCTCCGGATGAACACCGAGACACTGGCGCGGCTGCGCCGGGCGCTGTCCGAAAGCCATCCGATCACGCTGGCGGCCCGGCTCAACCGGGCTCTCGACCTGGAACGGCTCGGCCGCGTCCGGGAGGCGGTCAGCCAGCACCAGGACGTTCTGGCCGTGGCCGACCGGGTGTTCCGGCGCGGTCACCCCGCTGTCGCGGCCGCGGCGAAGGCGGTGCGGGCGGAGTGCGATATCGATCCGATGCCGTTGTGACGACGTCAGCGCAGTGCTTCGCCGATCCAGCCGGCCAAATCGACGACCGCCGGTGCGGCGCTCGTGCGGCGCAGCTCCCGGTGCACGGCACGCACCACCTCCGGTACGCCGAGCAGGGCGCGGGCTGCGTGCCCTGCGGGCAGGGCGAGACCCAGGCCGACCAGCGCTTCGGCGTGCTCCGGGTTTTCCGCAAGCGCGGCCTCGTAAGCCGAGCCGGCTTCGCCGGCTCGTCCGGTGAGCAACCGGTGATCGCCGTCGAGCGCTCCCCGCACCTGCGACCACACTTGCGCCAGCTCGGCGTCACCGTCATCGGCGAAGCGAACGCGGATCAGGTCCGCACGAGCGTTCGTCCACTCGCCGTCGGACACGGTGTCGAGCCGGGTCGCCGGGGATACCGGCGGGCACGGGCCGTGCTGTCGCCAAGCCTCGACGAGAGCCGAGACGGTTTCCGGCTCGGGGCGGAGGTGGCGCAGCCGCCAGCCGGCGTGGTGGTCCGCGGCCAGGACTTCCGCCCAGTGCACCGCTTCGCGCGTGCACGGTTCGGCTTGCCACGGCTCGAAGACGGCGGCGAGTCCGGTGAGGAACTGCTGTCCCGCTTCGGTCAGCGCAGCCTCGTCCCGGATGGCCTGCAGCGTCCGCCAGGTCACGGTGCGCCAGTGGGCGAACTCGAAGGCAGCCAGCCGATCGCCGGGACATGCCCGCGTCAGCGCCCGCCAGAAAGCGGTGACGCCGAAGAACGCGTAGACCCCGTGCACCAGACCACCGAGCGGCCGCGGGTCTTCCCGCCACGGGGCGTAGAGCCGTTCGGTGCGGTCGTCGTCGTGCAGCGGCACGAGCTGCAGCAAGCCACCCAGCCGGATGTGCTGGAACTCGTGCACGAGGGCGGCGGCCAGCGTGGCCGGACCGCCGGTCCCGGGTTCGGCGATCACCGCGCTCCCGAAGGCTTCCCCCGTCGATGCGCTGGGGAGCCGGAACGGGACGGCCGGCTCGGGCACGATCGACGTCAGGCCCGTGGGCAGGATGGCCGCGTACTCGGGCAGGTGCTCGACGAGCAGCTGCCAGGCCTCTCCGAGCTGGTTCTGCCAGTGCGCCAGGCCGGCGTCGGTCAGCCGGTCGGGCGGGATCGGGTGGTACAGACCGCGATGGGGATCCAGGTCCTCGAGCCGGAGGGCGAGGACCCGGCCGTCGGCTTCGAACCGGAATTCCCGCAGCCTGCTCCAGGCCGCCGAGCCGGGCGTGACCTGTGAGCGGTCGCCGGTGATCGTGAACGAACCGGCCGCGCCCCGCACTTCGGCCGTCGTGAAGCCGCCGCCTTCGTCCAGCCGTCCGGCGCCCAGTGTCGGCAGTACGACGACGTTGTCCCAGACGGGGACGCGGAGGGAAAATTCCAGGTTCGCATGGATGGCCGCGGCGGCGGCGAGGGTGTGGAAGTAGCCGTAGTGGACCCACAGCGGGCACTCACCGGTCAGCCCCTGCTCGAGCAGCCGCGTCGTGTATCCCGCCCAGCTCCCGGTGTAGGGATGCGCGAGGACTCGCTCCAGGGCGTCCGGATCGGCCTGCTCGGCCCGCACCAGCAGGTCCCAGGCCCGTTCGGCCGGATCGAGCGGGCCGGTCAGCCGGTCGTCGGTTCGAGCCGACTCGACGAGCCGGAGCAGCAGGAGCAGCCGGCGGCTGCGATCCGCGCTGCGCAACAGTTCCACCGCATCCACGCCACCACCCCCGACGGCCAGCTGGTCGAAGGTGTCCCAGCTGATCGAGTGCAGATCGGACTCGGACGCCAGGTGGTCCACGGTGCGCACGGAACGGCCCTTCGAAGTGGATTCAGTCGACGCGTTTGGCGCCGCCGCTGCTGCCGCTCGCGGTGACCGGGATGTGCGCGACACGAGTCACGGCGTGACGAATCGAACGGCTGAGCGCCGGGGTGTCGAGTTTCCGCAGTTCGGAGAGGGAGACGGCGCTGAGATCGAGGAGCTCGGATTTGATCCCCAGCCGCTCGCCGAAAGCCGGCGATCGCATAACGGTGCTTCACTTCTCCTTGCCCGGAACCCACGCGTCAATCGGAAGCGCGAAAAGTAACACCGGAGCGGGCGCGAAGGCATGATTGATGCCCGGCGTGTTGAGAACACGTCGGGTCTCGATCCTGGCTGTGGGATCCATCGTACGCCTCGTCGACCGGGTCGGCCGATCAAACGACGCCGAGGACCTTGTGCAGCAGCGTCGTCAGCTCCGGCTCGAAGTTCGGTCTCGACGCCACCCGGCGTGTCCGGGCCAGGTCGTTCGCGATGGTCAACGCCGCGTGGACCGTGATCTTCGCTTCCCGCGGCGGGAGCTCAGGCCGCACTGCCGACAGCAGCGTCACCCACTGCGCCACGTAGTCCCGTTGCACCCGAAGCAGGTCCACCTTGTCCCGGTCCGGCATCGTCACCCGGTCCGCCGAGAACGACACCAGCAGCTCCGGGGTGTGCAAGATCGTGTGCACATACGAAGCCGCCAGGCGGCGCAGGGCCGAACGCTCGTCCGACGTCTGCAACGCCAGCTCGGCCGCCAGGGCCAGCCTGTCCGCCGCTCGGTGACCGATGGCCACCATCAATGCCGCTTTGCTGGGGAAGTGGCGGTACACGCTGGGGCCCGCTATGCCCGCCGCCGCTCCGATGTCCTCCATGCTCACGTCGTGGAAGCCTCTCTGGGCGAACAGGATCGTTGCCTCCGCCAGCACCTGCTCGCGGCGGGAGGGCTTGCCCAGGCTCGATGCGACCGCAGGAGGGGGAGACGACGGCTCGGGGAGTGTGGTGTTCAGCACACCCAAGGCCAGCTCGACCAACAACGCGGCGAAGCGGCGACGTGCCACCGACGTGTGGTGGACGGACACGCTGCCGAACACCGACAGGGCTGCCCAGCACAGGAGCTCGGCGTCCTCGGCCGGCAGGTCCGGGCGCCGGGTCTGGAGGGCCTTCGACCACGCCGCCAGGGCCAGCGCTGATCGGCGGGCGATCTCGCGCTGGTCCTCCTTCGGCAGGTGACGGCCCTCCCAGCGCCACAAGGCCGCGATCTCGCGTCGCTCGACCGCCTGACCTGCGAGGCGGTCGAGGAGGGAGCGGAGCTGGTCAGCCGGGGGAACCGAGTCCGACAGGGCCTCCGCCGTCGCCGCCTCCATGTCCTCGAAGCCGCTCAGGACCACGTAGGCCAGGATTGCCTGCTTGTCCGCGAAGTGGCGGTACAGCGCCGGCCCCGTCACCCCTGCCGCGTCCGCTATGTCCTTTATGCCGACTCCGGGGAAGCCTCGGGCGCGGAACAGCTCCGCCGCCACCGCGGCCAGCTGGGCCTTGCGGTCGCGGGGGCGCGCACTACGCACTGAGTCGGTCATGGTGAGTGAACGATAGCGGTTAACGGCACACCTGCAACCCATTGACACCATGGGGTTATCCGGCGATATGTTAATGGCCATTAGCCCTACTGGCCGGTATCATCGGTCACGGTACGACGACGTCCGACATCGCTCGCGAGGAGTTGTTCAGTGAGTAGCGAGGCCTACATCTACGAGGCGATCCGCACGCCTCGCGGCAAGAACAAGGGCGGTGCCCTGCACGGCACCAAGCCGGTCGACCTGGTGGTCGGCCTGATCAACGAACTCAAGGTCCGCCACCCGAACCTCGACCCGCAGGCGATCGACGACATCGTGCTCGGCGTCGTCTCGCCCGTCGGGGAGCAGGGCGCCGTCATCGCGCGCACCGCCGCCCTCAACGCGGGCCTGCCCGAGACCGTCGCCGGCGTGCAGCTCAACCGCTTCTGCGCCTCCGGCCTCGAGGCCACCAACACCGCCGCGCAGAAGGTGCGCTCCGGCTGGGACAACCTGATCATCGCCGGCGGTGTCGAGTCGATGTCGCGCGTGCCGATGGGCTCCGACGGCGGCGCGCTGTTCATGGACCCGGCCACCGCCTACGACAACTACATCGTCCCGCAGGGCACCGGCGCCGACCTGATCGCGACCATCGAAGGCTTCTCCCGCGAGGACGTCGACCGCTGGGCCGTCCGCTCGCAGGACCGCGCCGAGGCCGCCTGGTCCGGCGGCTACTTCGCCAAGTCCGTCGTACCGGTCAAGGACATCAACGGCGTCACCGTCCTCGACCACGACGAGCACCGTCGCCCCGGGTCCACCGTCGAGGGCCTCGGCAAGCTCAAGCCCGCCTTCGCCGGCATCGGCGAGCTGGGCGGCTTCGACGCCGTCGCGCTGCAGAAGTACCACTCGGTCGAGCGCATCAACCACGTCCACACCGGCGGCAACTCCTCCGGCATCGTCGACGGCGCCGCGCTGGTCCTCGTCGGCTCCGAGCAGGTCGGCAAGACCTTCGGGCTGACCCCGCGCGCCCGGATCGTGGCCACCGCGTCGATCGGCTCCGAGCCGACGATCATGCTGACCGGGCCGACCCCGGCCACCGAGAAGGTGCTGAAGGCCGCGGGCCTCAAGCCCGAGGACATCGACCTGTGGGAGCTCAACGAGGCGTTCGCGTCCGTCGTGCTCAAGTGGATCAAGGACCTGCACCTCGACGAGGAGAAGGTCAACGTCAACGGCGGCGCGATCGCCATGGGCCACCCGCTCGGCGCCACCGGCGCGATGCTGGTCGGCACCGTGGTCGACGAGCTGGAACGCCGCCAGGCGCGCCGCGCCCTGGTGACCCTGTGCATCGGCGGCGGCATGGGCGTCGCGACCATCATCGAGCGGGTGTGAGGACTCCAATGGCCGAGAGCAAGACCATCCGCTGGGAACAGGACGAAGACGGCATCGTCACCCTGACCCTGGACGACCCGAACCAGTCGGCGAACACGATGAACGCCGACTTCCGCGAGTCGCTCGGTGTCACGGTCGACCGCCTCGAAGCGGAGAAGGACAACATCACCGGTGTGGTCCTCACGTCCGCCAAGAAGACCTTCTTCGCCGGCGGCGACCTCAACGACCTCATCCAGGCCAAGCCCGAGCACGCGGTCGAGCTGACCGAGGGCAGCACCCTGATGAAGGGGCAGATGCGCCGCATCGAGCAGCTCGGCAAGCCGGTCGTCGCGGCGATCAACGGCGCCGCGCTCGGCGGCGGCCTGGAGATCGCGCTGGCGACGCACCACCGCATCGCCGCCGACGTCAAGGGCAGCCAGATCGGCCTGCCCGAGGTGACGCTGGGCCTGTTGCCCGGCGGCGGTGGCGTCGTGCGCACCGTGCGCCTGCTCGGCATCCAGAGCGCGCTGCTGAACGTCCTGCTCCAGGGCCAGCGGCACCGTCCGGCCAAGGCCCTCGAGCTGGGCCTGGTGCACGAGCTCGTCGGCTCGGTCGAGGAGCTCGTCCCCGCCGCGAAGGCGTGGATCAAGGCGAACCCCGAGGGCGGCGTGCAGCCGTGGGACGTCAAGGGCTACAAGATCCCGGGCGGCACCCCGTCGAACCCGAGCTTCGCGGCCAACCTGCCGGCGTTCCCGGCGAACCTGCGCAAGCAGATCAAGGGCGCGAACATGCCGGCGCCGCGGGCGATCCTGGCCGCCGCGATCGAGGGCGCGCAGGTCGACTTCGACACCGCGATCCAGATCGAGACGCGCTACTTCATCCACCTCGCCACCGGCCAGGTCTCGAAGAACATGACGAAGGCGTTCTTCTTCGACCTGCAGACCATCAACTCCGGCGGCTCGCGGCCGGACGGCTTCGAGAAGTACACGGCCAAGAAGGTCGGCGTCCTCGGCGCGGGCATGATGGGCGCGGCGATCGCGTACGTGTCGGCGAAGGCGGGCATCGACGTCGTCCTCAAGGACGTCTCGCAGGAGGCGGCCGAGAAGGGCAAGGGCTACGCGGAGAAGCTGGAGCAGAAGGCCCTCTCGCGCGGCAAGACCACGCAGGAGAAGTCGGACGCGCTGCTGGCCAAGATCAAGCCGACCGCCGACCCGGCCGACTTCGCGGGCGTCGACTTCGTCATCGAGGCCGTGTTCGAGAGCGTCGAGCTGAAGCACAAGGTGTTCGGCGAGATCGAGAGCATCGTCAACGCCGACGCCGTCCTGGGCTCGAACACCTCGACGCTGCCGATCACCACCCTCGCCGAGGGCGTGCAGCGCACCGAGGACTTCATCGGGATCCACTTCTTCTCGCCGGTGGACAAGATGCCGCTGGTCGAGATCATCTGCGGCGAGAAGACGTCGCCGGCCACGCTGGCCAAGGTGTTCGACTACACGCTCCAGATCAAGAAGACCCCGATCGTCGTCAACGACAGCCGCGGCTTCTTCACCTCGCGCGTCATCGGCACGTTCATCAACGAGGCCGTCGCCGCGCTGGGCGAGGGCGTCGAGCCGGCGTCGATCGAGCAGGCGGGTTCGCAGGCCGGCTACCCGGCGCCGCCGCTGCAGCTGATGGACGAGCTGACGCTGACCCTGCCGCGCAAGATCCGCAAGGAGACCCGCGAGGCCGTCGAGGCGGCCGGTGGCGTGTGGAAGGCGCACGCGTCGGAGACCGTGATCGACCGGATGGTCGAGGAGTTCGACCGCAAGGGCCGCTCGACCGGCGCGGGCTTCTACTCCTATGGGGAAGACGGCAAGCGGACCGGCTTGTGGCCGGGGCTGCGGGACGCGTTCAAGTCGGGCACGGCGCAGGTGCCGTTCGAGGACCTCAAGGAGCGGATGCTCTTCGCCGAGGCCCTGGAAACGGTGAAGTGCTTCGACGAGGGCGTGCTGACGTCGGTCGCGGACGCCAACATCGGCTCGATCTTCGGCATCGGCTTCCCGGCGTGGACCGGCGGCGTCATCCAGTACATCAACCAGTACGAGGGTGGCCTGCAGGGCTTCGTCGACCGGGCGCGTGAGCTGGCCGCCCGGTACGGCGACCACTTCGAGCCGCCGGCCTCGCTGGTGGAGAAGGCCGCCAAGGGCGAGATCTACGAATAAGCGGTGCCCGAAGGGGCTCCTCGGCTTCGGCCGGGGAGCCCCTTCAGCGCGTTTCGGACCGGAAGCTGTGGCCGAGTTCCGGCCCGAGGCCGAAGTAGTGGCGGAAGTTGTAGATCAGCGGGCTCCACGCCTCCGGGTCGACGTGCTCGGTGCCGGGCACGACCAGCGCGGGATCGGCGTGCACGGCCAGCACCTCGGCCTCGACGATCAGGAAGTCGCTGTTCGAGTGCACCGCCACCGCCCGCGCTTCCAGCTGCAGCGGGCACTCGCTTGCCCGGGGCGGACGCACCAGGCGCGCCGGCTCCGGGGTCAGGCCGGCCGCTTCGAACTTCGCGCGCTCGTGGCGGAACAACGGCTTGCTCCGGGGAACGGGATCGCGGCCGGTGAGCGGGGCCAGGCGTTCCACCGCTTCCCACGGGTGCGGACCGGGCAGGTTGACGACGACGTCGGGGCGCGCGCGGAGGTTGTGCGCGGTCTGCCCGTCGGCGGCGATCCCGAGGACGACCGTCCAGCCGAGCGCCCAGGCCGAGGACATCGGCGCGAGGTTCGGGCTGCCGTCGTCGTTCTCGGTGCTGAGCAGGACCACCGGGGTGCCGAAGTAGAGGATCCGTGGCTTGATCTCCATGGTGGCGAAGGTAGGTGCCGGATCCGTCGGTGCGCGCCGAAGCGAGTGAGCCGGGGGCGAGCGATGATCTATCGCCCATTCGTGGTCGCTGCTCTGCTAGTACGATCCCGGGTGCTCCTCTTTCACCGGCGCGAGGGAGGCTTGGCCGTATGGCAGCCCCTGTTCACCGAACTATCGCTGCGTTCGACGTCGAAGGCTATAGCGCACCTGAAAGGACGAGCGATGACCTCGAGGCGCTGAGAAAAGGTCTTCACGAAGCGTTGATAGCGGCATTTTCCGATTCCGGCATGCCGTGGGACGAATTGTATCATGAGGTCAATGGCGACGGCTATCTCGTTCTGGTGCCGGCACAATTCGGGAAGTCGGCGCTCGTCGAACGGTTTACTCAGTGCCTGGCAAAAGAGGTCCGGGTGCACAACGCGCAGAACGAGAAGCAAGCGCAGATGCGGCTACGGATGGCGTTGCACGCTGGTGAGATCGCCGGCGAGCCGACTCGGCGGACCTCGCCGGCGATCAACAAGACTCAGCGCTTGGTCGATGATCAAGCGCTGAAAGACGCGCTCGCCTGTTCCAATGGCGTGCTCGTCCTCTCGACTTCGACCTGGTTTTTCGATGAAGTGGTCCGGCCGAGTAAGGCGGCGGCCGCTCCCACCTTTCGCAAGGTGTGGGTCAAACGCATTGAAGAGCACGCGTGGATCTCGCGGCCGGATGACCCCTACCCGGTGAAAAAGCGCCGATCCGCCGCGGCCCGGCGATTCTGGTGGCTGGCCGCGGCGGTAATCGTGGTCGCGGCCATCGTGCTGGCCGCGCTTCTGATCCTCGGCTAGGGCTCCAGCGCGAAGTGCGGCAGCCGGCGATCCAGCCACCGCGGCAGCCACCACGCGCGGGCCCCGAGCAGGCGCATGATCGCGGGGACGACCAAGCAGCGGATCACCAGTGCGTCCAGCAGGACCGCGACCGCCAAGCCGAGACCGAACTGGGCCAGCATGCGGGACGGGTCCAGCAGGAACGCTCCGAACACCAGGACCATGATCGCGCCCGCCGCGGTGATCACCGCTCCCGTCGAGGCCAGGCCTTCGCGCACCGCCGACTGTGCATTGCCCGTGCGGCGCCACTCCTCGTGCATCCGGGACACCAGGAACACCTCGTAGTCCATCGACAGCCCGAAGACGATCGCGAAGATCATCACCGGGACGAACGCCTCGATCGGGCCCGGCTGCGCGCCGAACCAGCCGTCGCCGAACACCAGCGTCATCACGCCGAGCGAAGCGCCGATGCTCAGCAGGTTCAGCAGCGCCGCTTTGAGCGGGATCAGCACCGAACGGAACACCACCATCAGCAGCAACGCCGACAACCCGACGACGACCAGCACGAACAGTGGCAGCCGGTCCGCGACGGCGTCCGCGAAGTCCGTCGCCGCCGCGACCGAACCGCCGACGAGGTAGTGGCCCGGCAGCGTCGGGAGGACGTCCGTCCGCAGCCGCGTCACCAGATCGGCGGTGGCTTCGTCCTGCGGTGACGTCGTCGGGAACGCCAGAACCGTCCGGCCCATCGGCGGCAGGACCTGGGCGATGCCCGGAGTCGACGTGAGTTTCCTCTGCAGCGCAACGGTTTCGCCGTCTTCGGTGACGATGGCGAGCGGGCCGGTGAAGCCCGGGCCGAAGCCTTCGGCCAGCAGGTCGTAGGCCTTGCGCGTGGTGGAACCGGCCGGGTCGGTGCTCGCGTCGGCGAACCCGAGCCGCAGGCCGGCGGCCGGAATGGACAGTCCGATGAGGACGATCAGCCCCAGGGCGAGCGGCGCCAGCGGACGGCGTTGGACACCGTCGGCGAGCCGTCGCCACGCCTTGCCGTGCTCCTTCCGAAGAGCGTGCCGGCGGATCCCTCGCTCGAGCCGCTTGCCGAACAGCGACAGCAGCGCGGGCAGGAGCGTCACCGACGCGAGCATCGTCATCAGGACCGTCAGCGCGACGGACAGCGCGACCCCGCGCAGCCCGCCGAGCCCGAGCGCGAGGAGGCCGAGCAGGGCGATGATCACCGTCGTCCCGGCGAACAGGACCGAGCGGCCTGCCGTGTCGAGGGCCCGCCGGGCGGCCGAATCGCGGTCGTGGCCGGCGAGGATTTCCGTGCGGTAGCGGGAAAAGATCAGCAGCGCGTAGTCGACGCCGACGCCGAATCCGACCAGCATCATCAGCGGCGAGGTGTAGCTCGCGATGTCGACGAAGTGCGAGACGACCGTGATCACGCCCAGCGTGCTGCCGACCGCGAACACCGCCGTGATGACCGGCAGCCCGGCCGCCAGCAGCGAGCGGAACAGGAACACGAGGATGACCAGCGCGGCGAGCAAGCCGACGCCCTCCGCGGGACCGCCGCTCTCGGAGATCCGCTCGATCGGGTCCCCGGCGAGCGCCACCTCGACCGGCCCGGCCCGCTTGGCGGTGTCGGCGAACTGCACGATGTCGTCGTAGGGGAGATCGGTCGACGCCGCGTCGAAAGTGACGGTGGCGTAACCGATCCGTCCGTCGGGAGAGAGCGTCGTGTCGGTGACCGAGCGAACGTGCGGCAGGGACCGGACTTCGCCGAGCATGGCGTCGATCGGCGCCCGGTCGGCGGCGAGGCCATTGTCGGCTTTCAGCACGATCTGCGCGTTCGCGCCGGACTGCGCGGAGTTCTTGAGCAGGTCCACGACCTGCTGGGATTCGGTGCCGGGCAACGAGTTGTCGTCGTGGAACGCGCTGCCGGCCAGTTGCGAGGTGAACGTGACGCCGATGAGGACCAGCGCCCAGAGCGCGACGGCGAGCCACCGGTGGCGTTGCGCCCAGCCGGCCAGCCGCGCCAGGCCGCCCCCGGAGGTACGAGTGATGGTGTCCATGGTGGACAAGGATTCGCGAGCGGGGCCCTACCGCGCGTCGCGCAGCGGAGGACACTTCGCGTGCTCCCGGCGGTGTCCCCTAAGGCCGGTCCCGTACACCCGGGGGAGTACGGGTCAGGGCGCCAGCCACCGCGGCGTCACCGCGCCGGATTCGTAGGCGAGGACGACCAGCTGCGCGCGATCGTGCGTGCCGGTCTTGGTCATGATGCGGCTGACGTGCGTTTTCGCCGTCGCCGGGCTCAGTGTGAGCTCGCGCGCGATGTCGTCGTTCGACAGCCCGGCCGCGACCAGGGACAGCACCTCGCGCTCGCGGTCGGTGAGCCGGTCGAGCGCCGGGGACGGCGCCGGGCGGGTGCCGCGCGCGGCGAACTCCGCGATCAGCCGCCGGGTGATCGACGGCGCCAGCAGCGCGTCGCCGCGGGCGACGACGCGCACGGCGTGGATCAGCTCCTCGGGCTCGGTGTCCTTCACCAGGAACCCGCTCGCGCCCGCACGCAGCGCGCCGTAGACGTCTTCGTCGAGGTCGAACGTCGTGAGGATGACGACCTTCGCCTGCACTCCGGGGTCTTCGAGGAGGTGCCGGGTGGCGGCGAGGCCGTCGAGCACCGGCATCCGGATGTCCATCAGGACGACGTCGGGGTGGTGGTCGTGCGCGGCCTGCAGCGCCTCGCGCCCGTCCGCGGCCTCGGCCACGACGGAGATGTCGTCCTCGCCGTCCAAAATGGACCGGAAGCCGGCGCGGACGAGCCGCTGGTCGTCGACGAGCAGGACCCGGATCATCGGCCCATCATCGCACCGGCAGCCGGGCGCGCACGCGGTAACCGCCGTCTTCGCGCGGCGCCGCGGTCAGCTCGCCGCCGAGGGCCCGCGCGCGTTCGGCCATCCCGCGGATGCCGTTGCCCGCCGGCGCCGCGCCGCCGCGGCCGTCGTCGTCGACCTGCACGGACAGCTCGTCGGCGCCGTAGCCGAGCCGGACGACGACGGTCTTCGCGCCGGCGTGCTTGGCGACGTTCGTCAGCGCCTCCTGGACCACCCGGAACGCGGCGTGCTCGACGTCCGGGGGCAGGTCACGGGCGACGCCGTCGATCTCGGTGCGCACGGTCAGCCCGGAGGCGCCGACCGATTCGGCCAGCTCGGCGACCCGCTGGAGGCTCGGGCCGCCGGTCCGGCGGAGCATGCCGAGCGTCGCGCGCAACTCCTGGAGCGCGGTCTTGCTGGCGTCCTTGATGGCGCCGAGCGCTTCCTCGGCCTGCCCGGGCTCACGGCGGTGCAGCGCGGCGCCGGCCTGGACGTTGATCAGCGCGAGGTGGTGGCCGAGGACGTCGTGCAGCTCGCGGGCGATGCGCAGGCGTTCGTCGGTGGCGCGGGCCCGGGCCTCGGCCTCCTTGGTGCGCTCGGCTTCGGCGCGGTAGTGCGCGACGGCCCCGCCGGCGACCAGGGCGACGAACCAGCCGGTCATCAGGAAGAAGGCGAAGTTGTCGACGTGCCGCCCGGTCCGCGAGCCGATCTCCCCGGCGGCGACCCCGGCCATCGCGGCGACGACGAGCAGCGCGGCCCCGCGGATCCGCCCGGCCGCGGCGGCGTTGTAGAGCGCGTAGGCGAAGGCGAGCAGGACGAGACCGTCGGGATCGGTGAGCGGGTAGTAGAGGGCGCAGCAGCCGAGCGTGACCGTGGCGACGGTCAGGGGGAAGCGGCGCCGGAAGAAGAGGGCGGCACAGGCGAGGACGGTGAGCACCCAGCCGACGGCGGCGTGGTGCGCGGGCTTGGCCCCGTCGTTGAGCACGGCGAACAGCGAGCCGACGAGCACCGCGATGATGACCGCGAGCTCGGCCGCGTACCGCCGTAACCAGGACATACGGCGAGTTTAGGAGAACCGGCGTAACAACCGGGCGCGTTCGATCGACTCCTGCGGCATTGCTTCGTGGTGCTAAGGGAGTCGGCATGCGAATGAAGTTCGGTGCGGTGCTGGTCGCGGGTGTGCTGGTCGCGGGGTGTGGGGCCGGTGCCGTGCCGCCCAAGGACGCCGGGAACCTCGGGGTGGTCGCCCCCACCACGTCGGCGTATTCGATCCCGACGTACTCGGCGCCGACCGAGACGTCGACGTCGGTGCCGACGACGTCCGCAGCGCCGGTGGTCACCACGACCCCGGAGGCGCCGAAGACGGTCGCGCCCAAGGTGACCGCTCCGAAGGCGACCACGCCGCGGACCACCGCCCCGAGGACCACCGCGCAGGCCGCGCCGAAGCCGGCCGAGTGCGGGGCCGACTACTACCGGAACTCGGACGGCAACTGCGTCCACCGGCCCAGTGACAACCCGGCCGGCGCCACGGCCCTCTGCAAGGACGGCACCTACAGCTACAGCCAGCACCGCTCGGGCACCTGCTCCGGCCACGGAGGCGTCCGCACCTGGCTGTGACGAAACCGCCACTCGTACGGAAACCCGTCACCCCGTAGGTACAGTGCATGAAGTTGCATGACGCGTACTAAACACACACTGGGGGTGTGGTGGTGTCCCGTTCCGGCCGGGCGATCGTCGTGGTGCTCGCCTCGTGCGGGCTCGTTGCCTCCTTCATGCAGACGCTGGTCGTGCCGCTGATCCCGGTCTTCCCGCGGCTGCTGCACGCGTCCCCGGCCGACGCGTCCTGGGTGGTCACCGTGACGCTGCTGGCCGCCTCCGTCGTTACCCCCGTGAGCGGGCGGCTCGGCGACCTCTACGGCAAACGGCGGATGATCCTCGTCAGCCTCGGGCTGCTCATCGCCGGCTCGGTCGTGTCCGCGACGACCAGCGCGCTCGCCTTCCAGATCCTCGGCCGCGGGCTGCAGGGCTGCGCGATGGGCGTGATCCCGCTCGGCATCAGCATCATGCGCGACGAACTGCCGCCCGAACGCGTCGGTGGCGCGATCTCGCTGATGAGCGCGACGCTCGGGGTCGGCGGCGCCATCGGGCTGCCGGTCGCGGCCGTGGTGGCCGAGAACGCCGACTGGCACGTGCTCTTCTGGACCGCCGCCGGGCTCGGGCTGGCCTGCGCGCTGCTGATCCTCACCATGGTGCCCGAGTCGCCGGTGCGGACGCCCGCGCCGTTCGACTACTTCGGCGCCTTCGGCCTGGCCGCCGGGCTGCTCTGCCTGCTGCTGCCGGTGGTCAAGGGCGGGACCTGGGGCTGGACCAGCGCTCGGACGCTCGGGCTGGCCGCGGCCGCCGTCGTCGTCCTGCTCGGCTGGGGCGTCTACCAGCTGCGCCGCCGCGATCCGCTGGTCGACCTGCGGGTGTCCGCGCGCCGCCCGGTGCTGTTCACGAACCTCGCGTCGATCATGGTCGGCTTCGCCCTGTACGCCATGGCGTTGTCGTTCCCGCAGCTGCTGCAGGCGCCGGCGTCGACCGGCTACGGGCTGGGCCAGACGCTGGTCGAGTCCGGCCTCACGCTGGCCCCGAACGGCCTGGTGATGATGCTGCTCTCGCCGGTCTCGGCGCGGCTCATCGCCCGGTTCGGCCCGCGCCCGACGCTGATTAGCGGCTCGCTGGTGATCGCCGCCGGGTACGCGTTCGCGATCGTGCTCATGGACAACGCCGCCGAGCTGATCACGGCGTCGGTGATCATCGGGGCCGGCGTGGGCATCGCGTACGCGGCGATGCCCGCGCTGATCATGGGTTCGGTGCCGGTCACCGAAACGGCGTCGGCGAACGGCCTGAACTCCCTGATGCGCGGCGTCGGCACGGCCGTCTCCAGCGCGGTGATGGCGGCGATGCTGGCTCAACTGACCATCACCGTCGGCGGGCTGCCGGTGCCGTCGCTGTTCGGCTTCCGCGCGACGTTCGCGGTGGCCGCGTTCGCCGCGCTGGCGGGGGCGCTGCTCGCGGCGCTGGTCCCGCGGACGCGGACCGCGCCGGAGCTCGTCGCCGTCTAGTTCTTGCGGGCCACCAGGGCCAGGCCGCCGCATTCCGCGGGGTCGGGCGGCATTTCCGCGGGGTTGTCCGGCCGCCACTCGGGGATGAACACGATGCCCGGGTCGACGATCTCGAAGCCGTCGACCAGCGCCTGGAGCTCGTCGGCCGAGCGCGGGGTCACCGGGTTCGCGCTCTTCTGGTACATCGCGACCGCACGGGCCGTGTCGTCGCTCTGCTGCTCGTAGGTGGCGGACGACAGCGCGAGGTAGCTGCCGGGCGCGAGCGCGTCGCGGTAGGCGGCGATCAGCCCGGCCGGGTTGCGCTCGTCCGGGATGAAGTGCACGAACAGCGCCATCACGACCATCACCGGCTGGTCCAGGTCGAGCATCATCTCGGTGATGTCGTGCTCGAGGACGTCGTCGGGGAACTCGGCGTCGGCGTGCACCATGGCCGCGTTGTCGTTGTCCTCCAGCACGATCTCGCTGTGTGCGACGGCGACCGGCTCGTTGTCGACGTAGACGACGCGCGCGCCGGCGTCGACGGCCTGGGCGACTTCGTGCACGTGCCCGACCGTCGGCATCCCCGAGCCGATGTCGAGGAACTGCCGGATGCCCTGGTCCATCCCGAACCGGATGGCCCGGCGCAGCCACTGCCGGTTGAGCCGGGCCCGCTCACGCGCGTTCGGCTGCGCGGCCAGCACCTGCTCGGCGAACATCCGGTCGACGGCGTAGTTGAGCTGTCCGCCGAGGATGTAGTCGTACACGCGCGCGGCGTTGGGCTTGTCGAGGTCGATGCCCCGCCGCGCGTACTCGTCTTCGCTCATCCGCCGCTCCCCGGAAGTCAGGTGTGCCGCGAGAATAGCCGCTCAGTTCCGGCGGGCCACCAGGGCCAGCTGACTGGCCTGCTCCGGGTGCTCGCCGACCTCGGCGGGGTCGTCCGGCCGCCACTCCGGCGTGAACACGATCCCCGGCGGCACGATCTCGAAGCCACCGACCAAGGCGCGCAGCTCCTCCCGCGACCGCGCGAAGACCTCCGTCACGCTCTGCTGGTACAGCTCCGCCGCGCGGCGGACCTCCTCGCCCTGCCCTTCGAACGTGCCCGACGACAGCGCCAGGTAGCTCCCCGGCGCGAGCGCGTCCCGGTAGGCCGCGATCAACCCCGCCGGATCCCGCGAGTCCGGGACGAAGTGGATGAACGCCGCCATGATCAGCATCACCGGCTCGGTGAAGTCCAGCAGCCGCTCGGCCGCCGGGTGCCCGAGGACGTCGGCCGGGCGCTCCGCGTCCGCCTGCACCATCTCCGCGTTGGCGTTGTCCTGCAGGACGATCTCGCTGTGCGCGACGGCGATCGGCTCGTTGTCGACGTACACCACCCGGGACGCCGGGTCGATCGACTGCGCGACCTCGTGCACGTGCCCGACCGTCGGCATGCCCGAACCGACGTCCAGGAACTGGCGGATCCCCTGCGAAGCGCCGAAACGCACCGCGCGGCGCAGCCACCGGCGGTTGAGCACGGCCAGTTCCCTGGCCTCCGGCCGCACCTGGAGGATCCGCTCGGCGAACTCCCGGTCGATCGCGTAATTGAGCTTGCCGCCGATCAGGTAGTCGTACACGCGCGCCGCGTTCGGCTTGTCGACGTCGATGCCGCGCGGCGCGCGGTCGCCGGCCATCACCGCTCCTTGCGGCCCACCAGCGCGAGGCCGCCCGACTGCTCCGGCGGGTCTTCGAGCGGGCCGTCCGGACGCCATTCCGGCGTGAAGACGATCCCCGGCGGCAGGACTTCGAAGCCCGTCACCAGCGCCCGCAGTTCGTCGGGCGACCGCAGGGTCAACGGCGTGCCGCTCTTCTCGTACAGCGCGACCGAGCGGTGAGTCTCCTCGCCCTGTCCTTCCCAGGTGCCCGACGACAGCGCGAGGTAGCTGCCCGGCGCGAGGACGTCGCGGTAGGTGCCGATCAGCCCGGCGGGGTCCCGCGAGTCCGGGATGAAGTGCACGAACGCCGCCATGATCACCATCACCGGCTCGCCGAAGTCCAGCAGCTCCTCGGTGACCGGGTGCTCCAGCACCTCGTCCGGGCGCTCGGCGTCGGCCTGCACCATGGCGGCGTTCTCGTTGCCCTCCAGCACGATCTCGCTGTGCGCGACGGCGATCGGCTCGTTGTCGACGTACACCACCCGCGACTTCGGGTCGATCGCCTGGACGACCTCGTGCACGTGCCCGACCGTCGGCATCCCCGAACCGATGTCCAGGAACTGCCGGATGCCCTGCTCGGCGCCGAACCGCACGGCGCGGCGCAGCCAGGCCCGGTTGGTCAGCGCCATGTGCTGCGCGTTCGGCAGCACGCCCAGGACGCGGTCGGCGAACATCCGGTCGACGGCGTAGTTGAGCTTGCCGCCGATCATGTAGTCGTACACGCGCGCGGCGTTCGGTCTTTCGAGGTCGATGCCCCGCTTCGCGTGTTCGTCGTCGCTCATCCGCCGCTCCCGGGTCGAAGGTGTGACGGGAGAATAGTCCGGTTCACAGCAGTGGCGGCACCGCGGCGTCGATGAGGTGCGGGCCGGGCTCGGCGAAGGCGCGCTGGAGCTGTTCGGCGAGCTCTTCGGCCGTGGTCGCCCGGGACGCGGGCACGCCCATGCCCTCCGCGATCTTCACGAAGTCCATGTCCGGCCGGGAAAGATCGAGCAGGTCGTTCGCCTTCGGGCCGCCCGAAGCCGCGCCGACGCGCTGCAGCTCCAGCCGCAGGATCGCGTACGCGCGGTTGTTGAGCAGTACCGTCGTGACGTTCAGGTTCTCCCGGGCCTGCGTCCACAGCGCCGAAATCGTGTACAGCGCACTTCCGTCGGACTGCAGGTTCAGCACCGGCCGGTCCGGCGCCGCGACGGCCGCGCCGGTGGCCACCGGCATGCCGTAGCCGATCGCGCCGCCGGTCAGCGTGAGGACGTCGTGCCGCGGCGCGCCCGTCGTCGCCATCGGCAGCATCAGGCCGGAGGTGTTGGCCTCGTCGGCGATGATCGCGTTCTCCGGCAGCAGCGCCCCGATCACCTCGACCCAGTTCTGCGGGGTCAGCGGCCCGCTGGGCAGCGCCGGCCGCGATTCCGGCGCCAGCACGGGCTCGGTGTCCGCGGCGACCAGCTCGGCGACCTCGTTCAGCGCGCGCGTGACGTCCTGCCCGACCGACGCCAGCGTGTGCACCTGGGCGCCTTCGGGCACCAGGTCGCTGGCCTTGCCCGGGTAGGCGAAGAACGACACCGGCGCCTTCGTGCCCGCGACGACGACGTGCTTGATCCCGTCGAGCTGGTAGGCGACCTGCTCGGCGAGGTAGCCGAGCCGCTCGATCGCGGGCAGCCCGGCGCCGCGCTCCAGCCGCGCCGGGAACGTCTCGACGAACACCTTGGCGCCGGTCGCGGCGCCGATGCGGCTGGCGGCGCGCAGGCCTTCCTCGCGGCACGCGCCGCCGCCGACGAGCAGGGCCACCGGCTCACCGGTGCCGAAGACCGCGGCGACGTCCTTGACGGTCGTCGCGTCGACGGCCTGCGGCACGCGCGGTGGGATCGGCGCGCAGGTCTCGCCGCCCTCTCCCCACGAAGCGTCCGCGGGCAGGATCAGCGTGGCGACCCGGCCGGGCGCGTCCTGCGCGGCGGCGACCGCGGCGGCGGCGTCCGCACCGACGTCCTTGGTGTGCTCCGAGCGGCGCACCCAGCCTTCCAACGAGCCCGCGACGGCCTCGATGTCCGACTCCAGGGGTGCGTCGTACTGCTTGTGGTAGGTCGCGTGGTCGCCGACGACGTTGACGATCGGCGTGTGCGCGCGCCGCGCGTTGTGCAGGTTCGCCAGGCCGTTGCCCAGGCCGGGGCCCAGGTGCAGCAGCGTCGCGGCGGGCTTGTCCGCGATCCGCGCGTACCCGTCGGCCGCGCCGGTGACGACGCCTTCGAACAGGGCGAGCACGCCCCGCATCTCGGGGACGGAGTCGAGCGCGGCGACGAAGTGCATCTCCGACGTGCCCGGGTTCGCGAAGCACACCTCGACGCCGGCGTCGACCAGCGTGCGGATCAGGGACTGGGCGCCGTTCAGCTCGCTCATGCTTTTCCTTCGGGGAAGAGAACGCCGGGGTTGAGGATCCCGGCGGGGTCGAAGCTCTGCTTGATCCGGCGCATCAGCTCGATCTTCGCCGGGTCTTCGAGTTCGGAGTGGTAGTGCGCCTTGGTGCGGCCGAGGCCGTGCTCGCCGGAGATCGCGCCGCCGAGTTCCATGGCGTAGGCGAAGACGTCGGTGAGCAGCTGCTTCCGCTTGGCGTCGTCCTTGCAGAAGATGCCGAGGTGGACGTTGCCGTCGCCGGCGTGCCCGCAGCCGAGCGCGCCGCCGCCGGCGGCCATCGCCAGCTCACGCGCCTTCGAGATGAACTGCGGCATCGCGGTCCGCGGCACGACGACGTCGATCACGTCGTCGGCGCCGGCCGCCTTCGCGGTCCAGAACGCCTTCTCCCGGGCTTCGATGAGCTTGCGGGCGGCGTTGCCTTCGAGGACGTAGACGTCGGTGGCACCCAGCTCGCTCAGCAGCTCGCCGACGGTTTCGACGTCTTCCCCGAGGCGCCCGGTCTCACGATTTTCCAGCGCCACCACGAGGTACGCCTCGCTGGTCTCGCGGATCTCGTCCGGCACACCCAGTTCGAGCTTCTCGTTGTAGACGATCGCCGCCATCGTCAGGTTGTCGATGTACTCGAGGATGTGCGGCGCGAGCCCGCTGGAGAGGACTTCCGGCACGGCGGCCATGACCTGGCCGAAGTCGCGGAAGGGGGCGAGCACGGTGGCGCCGTGGGCCAGCCGCGGGTGCAGCTTGACGGTGATCTCGGTGGCCAGCGCGAGAGTGCCCTCGGAGCCGATGATCAGCTGCGTGAGGTCGTAGCCGGTGGAGATCTTCGACGTCTTGCCGCCGGTCCGGATGATCTCGCCGGTCGGCAGCACGGCCTGCAGGCCGAGCACGTTGTTGCGGGTGACGCCGTACTTGACCGCGCGCATCCCGCCGGCGTTGGTGCCGACGTTCCCGCCGACGCTCGCGCTGAGCTCACCCGGGTAGACGGTGTAGCCGAGCCCGGCTTCGGCGGTCTTGGCGTCGAGTTCGGCGAGGGTGACGCCGGGCTGGACGACGGCGACGTGGTTCCCGGTGTCGACTTCGAGGACGGCGTTCATCCGCTCGAAGGAGATCAGCAACCCGTCCGCCTGCGGCCGGGCCGCCCCGGACAGCCCGCTGCCCGAGCCGCGGGCCGTCACGGGGACGTTGTGTGCCGAAGCGGCTTTCAGCAGCTCCGCGACTTCTTCTGCCGTTGCCGGCTTCGCGACGTACGCAGGCTTCTGCGGTTCCGCCGTCAGCGCTTCGTCGTGCGCGTAGTCCTCCGAGATCGCCTCGCCCGTCAGCAGGTTTCCGTCCCCGACGATCTCGGCCAGGCGTGCCGCCACGTCGCCCATCGGCAGTTTCTCCTCCGCGCCGTCGCTGTGGTTACCGCAGCGTAGTACGTACCGGCGGTACGCCGCCATGAAGGATTTTCACGTTCTTGCGCGGAGGAGGTTCGCCGGTCAGTTCGCCGTGGTCAGAGCGTCCTGGAGCAGGGTCAGCGCCTGCCTCGCGACGACGTTGAACAGGCCCATGGTCGTGTCCGGCCGGGCGAACACGACCAGCAGGATCGGCCCCTGCACGGGGAAGACGCAGACGTGCCCGAGCGAACCCTGGAACATCGCGCCGCGGGCCTCGCCGAGGCCGGCCTGCCCGATGAACCTCGTGGCCAGCCCGACCGCGGCGGCGGACATGGCCGCCACGCTGTCGTCTTCGATCTCCCGGGTGTCGCTGGCCAGCAGCAGGCCGTCCCGGCTGGCCACCAGGAGCCCGGTGATGTTGGCCCGGTCGACCCGGTCGCGGATCTCGTCGAGGGCCTTGGCCGCGGCCTTGGCGTCGGGGTGGGCCTCCCGGGGTCCCTTCTGGACGGGGAAGGCCGGGGTCGCACCGAGCTTGCGCGTCGGCAGCGGCACCGGGGTGCCGGGTACTTCGGCCGGCATCCCCGTCACACGACCAGCTCGGCTTCGATGTTCTTGAGGTAGTGCCGCGCCAGCGCGAGGTTGGCCCGCTCCCGGTCCAGGACGAGGTACAGGAACAGCGCGGAGTCGTGCTTGGCCGGCTTGAGCAGGCGGATCAGGTGGTACTGGCGACCGAGCGTGATGAGGATGTCCTCGATCTCGTCGTTGAGCCGCAGCGCGGAGATCACGCGCAGCTTGGAGCGGACGACCTCGGTGTTGCCCGCGGCCGCGGTGTCGAGGTCCAGCCAGTCGCCGCCGCCCAGCGTCCCGAGGGCCATCCCGCTTTCGTAGTCGACCAGGGCGGCACCGACCGCGCCGGTGATGGAAAGCGCTTCCTTCAAGGCTGTTTCGATGTTCATGGGGCTCGTCTTCTCCCTTGTCCCGACGCCTTGACGTGCCGACCCGGTGGTCAGGTGCGATCACCCTAGAGTTGCCTGAGGCGTCAGCATATCCCCAAACGGAGCAATCAAATTGCTCCAATGGCGCTATTAGATAACGCGGAGTGCAAGTTGCAGATTTAGCTCAGACTAAATCTCTGGTGGGTGACAGGGTCGGCGGCGAAGCTTCCGGCATGACCTCGACGTACACCTTCGAAGACGGCCTTTCCGTGCACCGCCTGGGTTTCGGCGCGATGCGGCTCACCGAGTGGGACCACGTGCGCGACGGTGCCGCCGCGGTCGCGCGCCGCGCGGCCGACCTCGGCGTGACGTTCTTCGACACCGCCGACGCCTACGACCTGGGCCTGAACGAGGAACTGCTCGCCGACGCGCTCCACCCGTACCCGGGGCTGCTCATCGCGACGAAGTGCGGGCACGCCCGCCCGAGCCGCGGCGAGTGGGTCCCGCTCGGCCGGCCCGAATACCTCCGGCAGCAGGCGGAACTTTCGTTGCGGCGCCTGCGCGTCGACCGGCTCGAGCTGCTGCAGCTGCACCGGGTCGACCCGCAAGTGCCGCTGGCCGACCAGATCGGCGCGCTCGCCCGGCTGCGCGACGAGGGCAAGGTCGCCCGGATCGGGCTGTCCGAAGTGACCGTCGCGCAGCTGGCCGAGGCGCAGGCGATCGCGCCGATCGCGAGCGTCCAGAACCGCTACAACCTGACCGACCGCGCGTCCGAGGACGTCCTCGACCACTGCGAGCGCAACGGAATCGCGTTCGTCCCGTGGCTCCCGATCGCCCGCGGCGACCACGCCACGGCGGACGGCGTGCTGGGCAAGGTCGCGGCCGGCGTCGGCGCGACCCCCGCTCAGGTGTCCCTCGCCTGGCTGCTGCGCCGGTCGCCGGTGGTGATCCCGATCCCGGGGACGTCGTCGATCGCGCACCTGGAGGAAAACTGCGCCGCGGCGGAAGTCGTGCTCTCCGACGCCGATCTCGCGCAGCTGGGCTGAGCTCGGCCCGGCCGCGGAAAACCGCGGCCGGGCCGGGGGATCAGGCGCGGGCGAATGAGAGCGTTTCGCCCTCGACACCCCGCAACCACAGGTCCTGCGCGGCCGCCGCCATCTCGGCCAGGCCCTCCTCGATCGTGGCGAACACGTTGCCGGGCACCCAGCCCGCGTCGCCGTTGATCAGCAGGTTGTTGCGGCCGTAGAAGATCGCCAGGTCGGTCGCGCCCTGGTCGCTGTGCGCTTCGCTGCCTTCGTCGTAGCCGTACGCCGGATTGCCGATTTCCCAGGCCTCGAAACCGAAGTACACGACGTCGCCGGGGATCGGCGTGATCGTCGGGTTCTCCCGGCCCGGCTTGGGTTCGGCGAACGGCGGCACGAGCGTGTAGACCTCGTTGCGCGCGTACTTGGCGTGGTAGGCGGATCCGCTCTGCGGCAACGCGTCCCAGACCGCCTTGCAGGTGCGCGGTGCCTCGTCGTCCAGCAGCCGGGCCCGGCAGGAGACGCCGCGCTTGTCCAGGGTGATCGTGATGTACCGGGCCATGCTCAGCTCCCCGTGACCGAAGCGACGACGTCGCCCCAGATCCGCAGTGTGTCGTCGACCTGCTCGGCGGTGACGACCAGCGGCGGCACCATCCGGACGACGTTCATGTACGGCCCGCAGGTGAGCAGGAGCAGCCCGTTCTTCGCCGCCGCCTGCTGCGCGGCCTGCGCGGTGGCCGTGTCCGGTTCGCCGTCGGCCGTGGTGAACTCCGAGCCGACCAGCAGCCCGAGCCCGCGCACCTCGCCGATCGACGGCGTCTTGTCCGCGATCACCCGCGCGCCTTCGAGGAGCTGGCGGCCGCGCTCGGCGGCGTTCTCGACCAGGTTCTCCTGCTGGATGACCTCGAGCGTCGCGATCGCCGCGGCGCACGAAACCGCGTTGCCGCCGTACGTCCCGCCCTGCGAGCCCGGGAACGCCTTCGCCATCAGCTCCTGCGAAGCGGCGATGCCGGACAGCGGGAAGCCGCTCGCCAGGCCCTTCGCGATGAGGACGATGTCGGGGGAGACGTCGAAGTGGTCGTGGCCCCAGAACTTCCCGGTGCGGCCGAAGCCGGTCTGGATCTCGTCGACGACCAGCAGGATGCCGTGCCGGTCCGCGCGTTCGCGCAGCCCGGCCAGGAACTCGGTGTTCGCCGGGACGTACCCGCCCTCGCCGAGCACGGGCTCGACGAACATCGCGGCGGTCTCGTTCGGCGCGCTGACCGTCTGGAAGAGGTAGTCCAGCTCGCGCAGCGCGAACTTCGTCGCCGTCTGCTCGTCCCAGCCGTAGTGGTAGGCGTACGGGAACGGCGCGACGTGCACGCCGGCCATCAGCGGGCCGATGCCGGCGCTGAACCGCGTCCCGGACGTCGTCATGGTGGCGGCGGCGACGGTGCGGCCGTGGAAACCGCCCTGGAAGACGATGACGTTCGGGCGTTTCGTCGCCTGCCGCGAGAGCCGCAACGCCGCTTCGACGGCTTCGCTGCCGGAGTTGGCGTAGAAGAGCGAGTCGAGCCCGCTCGGCAGGACTCCGCCGAGGCGTTCGGTGAGCTCGAGGAGCGGCTTGTGCATGACCGTCGTGTACTGGCCGTGGACGAGCTTGCCGATCTGCTCCTGCGCCGCCCGCACGACGTGGGGGTGGCAGTGCCCGGTGCTCGTGACGCCGATGCCGGCGGTGAAGTCCAGGTGCCGTTTGCCGTCGACGTCGTAGAGGTAGACCCCTTCACCGTGGTCGACCACGACGGGCGTTGCCTGCTTGAGCAGCGGAGAGAGCTGGGCCACAGCGTGCTCCTCGGTCGGTTCGAGCGGGTTGTCGATTGTTGACAATATCCATAGCATGGCCTCCGGGACAACACGTGAGGAGCAGGTCGGCATGAGCGCGAGCACCGAGACCGGCGTCGTCGAGGCGGTCGGCAAGGAACTGTTCATCGGCGGCAAGTGGGTTGCCGCGCAGGACGGGAAGACGTTCCCGGTGGTCGACCCGGCCACCGGGAAGGAGCTGTGCCACGTCGCCGACGCCTCGCCGTCGGACGGCGTCGCGGCGCTGGACGCCGCCGTCGCGGCCCAGGCCGATTTCGCGAAGATGGCGCCCCGGGAACGCGGCGAGATCCTGCGCCGCGCCTACGAGCTGCTGATGCAGCGCCAGGAAGAACTGGCGTTGCTGATGACCCTGGAGATGGGCAAGCCGCTCGCCGAGTCGAAGGGCGAGATCGCCTACGCCGCCGAGTTCTTCCGCTGGTTCGCCGAGGAGGCCGTCCGCATCGACGGCGGCTACGCGACCGCCCCGAACGGCGCCGGCCGGTTCCTGATCACCAAGCAGCCGGTCGGGCCGACGCTGCTGATCACGCCGTGGAACTTCCCGATGGCGATGGGCACGCGCAAGATCGGCCCGGCGATCGCCGCGGGCTGCACGTCGGTGATCAAGCCGGCCGCGCAGACGCCGCTGTCGATGCTCGCGCTGGCCGGCATCCTCGCTGAGGCGGGCCTGCCCGAAGGCGTGCTGAACGTCGTGACGACCAGCGACTCCGGCGGCGTGATGCAGCCGCTGATCCGCGACGGCCGCGCCCGCAAGCTCTCGTTCACCGGCTCCACCGGCGTCGGCCGCAAGCTGCTGGAACAGTGCGCCGACAAGGTTTTGCGGACGTCGATGGAGCTGGGCGGCAACGCGCCCTTCCTGGTCTTCGACGACGCGGACATGGACGCCGCCATCGACGGCGCGATGCAGGCGAAGATGCGCAACATCGGCGAGGCGTGCACCGCGGCGAACCGGTTTTACGTGCAGCGCGGCGTCGTCGACGAGTTCGCGCGGCGCCTGACCGAGCGCATGCAGGCGCTGCCGATGGGCCGCGGCACCGAGAAGGACGTCGTGGTCGGCCCGCTGATCGACGACAAGGCCGTCGAGAAGGTGACGGAACTGGTCAAGGACGCCACCGACCGCGGTGCCCGGGTCCTCACCGGCGGCTCGGGCGTCGACGGCCCGGGGCACTTCTACCAGGCCACCGTGCTCACCGACGTCCCGCAGGAGGCGCGGCTGACGCACGAGGAGATCTTCGGGCCGGTCGCCCCGATCACGCCGTTCGACACCGAAGAAGAGGCCGTCGCGAAGGCGAACGACACCGAGTTCGGCCTGGTTTCCTACGTCTTCACCAGCGATCTCAAGCGCGCGCTGCGGGTCTCGGAAGCCCTGGAGGCCGGGATGATCGGGCTCAACCAGGGGATCGTGTCGAACCCGGCGGCGCCGTTCGGCGGGATCAAGCAGTCCGGGCTCGGCCGTGAGGGCGGGTCGGTCGGCATCGACGAGTTCCTCGAGACCAAGTACATCGCGGTGGCCCTGTGAGCGGGTACCGCATCGCGAGCATCCCGGGCGACGGGATCGGCGTGGACGTCACGGCCGAGGCCCGCAAGGTCCTCGACCGGGCGGCCGCTTTGTTCGATTTTTCCTTGGAGTGGACCGAGTTCGACTGGAGCTGCGAGCGGTACGCCCGGGTCGGCGCGATGATGCCGGAGGACGGGGTCGCGCAGCTCTCGGCGTTCGACGGCATCCTGCTCGGCGCGGTCGGTTTCCCCGGCGTCCCGGACCACGTTTCGCTGTGGGGCCTGCTGATCCCGCTGCGGCGGGCGTTCCAGCAGTACGTCAACCTGCGTCCGGTGCGGCTGCTGCCGGGGACGACGTCCGTGCTGGCCGGGCGGAAGGCCGAGGAGCTGGAGCTGGTCATCGTCCGGGAGAACTCCGAAGGGGAGTACTCGGCGGTCGGCGGGCGGCACAACGCCGGGCGGCCGGACGAGTTCGTGCTGCAGGAGTCGGTTTTCACGCGGGTCGGCGTCACGCGGATCATCCGGTACGCGTTTGAACTGGCGCGGACGCGGTCGGCGCGGGTCTGCTCGGCGACGAAGTCGAACGGGCTGATCCACTCGATGCCGTTCTGGGACGAGATCTTCGCCGAGGTCGCGGCGGAGTTCCCGGACGTACACAGTGAACAGATGCACGTGGACGCGCTGGCGGCGCGGATGGTGCAGGCGCCGGACCGGCTCGACATCGTGGTGGCGTCGAACCTCTTCGGCGACATCCTGAGCGACCTCGCGGCCGCCATCACCGGCGGCCTCGGCATGGCCCCGTCCGGAAACATCAACCCATCAGGTGAATTCCCGTCGATGTTCGAGGCGGTCCACGGGAGCGCCCCGGACATCGCGGGACAGGGGATCGCCAACCCCGTTGCGCAGGTCCTGGCGGCCGCGATGCTGGTCGAACACCTGGGCGAAACCGTTGCGGCGCAAGCGATCCGCGCCGCGGTGGACCGCGTGCTCGACGAGGGCCGGGTGCGCACGCCCGACCTCGGCGGCACGGATACCACAGAACGGCTCGGCACGGCGGTGGCCGAAGCGCTGGGCTGAGTTTTGTCGGTGCCCTCCGGCACGGTGGACCCCGAGCCCACCGAGGGGGAGGAGTCACCGATGTGCTTCGAGTGCGAGAACCCGGACAGATCCGGTTACCTGGAACGGCTTCGCGGCGGCGTGGCCGACCGGGGCTGGCTGGTGCAGGGAGTGGAGAGAGCGGGGCCGTACCCGCCGTGGGCCTACACGATCGGCCTGAGCGGGTACGGCTTGCCGGAGCTGGTCGTCACCGGCCTGCCGATGCTCGCGGCCGGCGCCCTGCTGAACGCCCTGGCGTCCCACACCCTGCACGGCCCGCCGTTCGCGGCGGGTGACCACATCCCGTTGCGCGACGGCCCGCTGATCGAGGTCGTCTCACTCGCCGAGCCGTCGGCCCACCTGGTCTTCGCGGCGGCGTTGCACGGCCCGCAAATCCGCGCGCTGCAACTGGTTCACGCAGACACCCAGGGCCGCTTCCCCTGGTCCCCCGACTACCGCGACGGCCGCGCCGGCCAGCCCGTCCTGGGACCCCGCCATGCCCACTGACCCCCGTGAGTTCCGCCCCCAATCACGCGAGTTCCGGCCTCAATCACGCGAGTTCCGGCCTCAATCACACGAGTCCCGGCCCCCTTCACACGAGTCCCGGACCCGGCCGAGCGTGTCGTCCGCCCAACCACGCAAGATGCCTCGCCGGGCACCCGTGTCGACCGCTCAATCACGCGTGTCGGCTCTGCGGTCACGCGTTTCCCGGCACCGGCGGAGCTTCCCCGTCCCGCAGGCTCGTGCCCGGCGCGAGCCGCTGCACCGCGTCCTCCATGTGGGCCTCCAGCAGCGTCAGTGCCGTCTCTTCGTCGCCGTCGCGCAGGGCCTGGATCAGCTTCGTGTGCTCCTCCACCCGTTCCTCGACCCGCTGGTACGTGCTCTGCAACGCCGTCAGGCACATCCGCGTCTCGATCAGCAGCGTCCGGGCCATCCGCACCAGCCGCTTGCTGCCGGAGGCGTTGATCAGCGCCTCGTGGAACTTCAGGTCCGCCGTGGAGAGCGCCGTGGGGTCGTCCTCGCTCGCCGCCGTCGCCATCTCGGTGACGGTCTGCGCGAGCACGTCCGCGATCCGGTCGCGGTCGCCGCCGCGCAGGGCGCGCAGCATGGCCGCCCGCTCGATCGCGGATCGGGCCGCGTAGATGTCGTAGACGTCGCCCGGCTCGAGGTCGATGACGAACAGCCCGCGGTGTCTTTCGCTCCGCAGCAGCCCTTCGGACACCAGGTGCTGCATGGCTTCCCGGAGCGGCCCCCGTGACACCTGGAACCGCGCGGCCAGCTCGGTCTCGCCGAGCTGGGTCCCGGGCGGGAGAGCGCCCGTCATGATCGCGTCACGCAGCTGGCGCGCGATCACAGCGGCCGTCGACTCGCGGCTCACCGGCTCGATCTCGGGCAGCATGCCCGGTGGCAGGGCCATCTCAGGCGCCCCCGTCCGGCAGGTGCCGGAAGAGCGCGCCGAGCGAGCGGACGAGCCGGTGCTGCCCGGTCAGGCGCAGGCCCTCCCAGACCGTGACCTGGTTGGCGGTCAGCACGGGCTTGCGGAGCGCGGCCTCCACGGCGTTGATCTCGCCGAGGGTGCGCATGGCGGTGTCCGGCACGAGCACCGCTTCGGCGTCGGGGTGGTCGTGGCCGACGGCGAGCTCGACGACGGCCTCCGGGGTCATCGCGCCGACCTCGGCCGCCGTGACGATGTCCGCGCTGGCCATCGAGACGACCTCGATGCCGCCGGCCTGGAGGAAGTCGGCGAACAGCCGGGCGATGTCGTCCGGGTAGCTGGCGGCGACGGCGACCCGTCGAACGCCCAGCGCACGCGCGGCGTGCACGAACGCGAAGGAGGTGCTGGAGGCCGGGACACCGGCGACGGCGGCGAGGCGGTCGGCCTGGTCGCGGGCGCCGTCCCAGCCGTAGACGAAGCTGCCGCTGGTGCAGGCCCAGATGACGGCGGCGGGCTCGTGCTTGGCGAGGAGGGCGGCACCGTCGGCGAGGCGGGCCTCGCTGCCGAGGTCGAGCAGCTCGGCCACCGCGTGCTTGTCGGTGCCGTAGATGTGCTCGACCGCCAGGCGGATGTCGCCCTCGTCGACGGCCATGCCGCCGAGCAGCTGCTCGGCCAGCGGGTAGTCGTCTTCGGCCGCGTGGTCGGGGTAGATGAAACCGATGGTGGTCACGGAACCTCCGGAGGGGACGCAAATTGTCGACAATCCTAGAGGGGAGGTCAAGGAATACCCTTCACGACACGTCACGAAGCCACCTCCCGGGTCCGACGATGGGGAGGTTCATCCGGCGCAGGCACGCCCACATCGTCAGCTGGTTGGCGGTGAGCACCGGTTTGCCGAGCGCGGCTTCCAGGGGTTCGATCAGGTCGTAGGTGGGGAGATTGGTGCAGCTGACGAAGATCGCTTCGGCGTCGCCGTGGTCGGCGGCGAGGATGCGCTCGGCGATGGTCCGGTAGCTGACCTTCCAGATGCCGCCGCCCAGGCCGAGGTGGTCGCTGGCGACGGTCGTGACGTCCAGCTCGGCGAGGAAGTCGTGCAGGGCGCGGGTCAGGTCGGCGTCGTACGGCGTGAGCACCGAGACGCGGTGGAGGTCGAGCTGGTGCAGCACTTCGGCCAGCGCGCCCGAGGTGGTGACGGCGTCCGGCGCGCCGGCGTCGCAGATCGCCTTGGTCAGCGAGCGCTCGTAGTCGACGCCGTTGACGAAGCTGCCCGACGTGCAGAGGTAGGCGACGACCTCGGGCTCGACGTGCAGCACGTCGCGGGTCGCGCTCGCCAGGTGGTGGCTGTCGCTGACCAAGCGCGCCATCTCCATGCTGACCGGCACGGGCTCGTACGGCGTGCGGGCGAGGTGGAGGGACACCTCCATCGGCACCCAGCGCCAGAGCTCGCGCTCCAGCGCGAGGTCGAAGGGGGCGATGACCCCGATGCCGCGTTGCGCCAGCGGGCCGTCGAACGCCAGGAAGTCGAAATCCAAGGCTCAGCCTCCGGAATACGTCTGTACTTGACAGTCCGGTGCTCCGGGGGTCGTTCCTCGGATTGTTGACAATCATACGAGTCACTTTTACCGTGTCAACGTGATCGCCTCGGAACACCGGGAAGCCCCCGTCCTGGCAGTGCTCTGCGGCGAGTCCCGCCCACCGGACATGCGTGCTGTCGAATCCGGGGCGGTCGTGCGTTACACGGACGCGGCGGGTCTCGCCGAAGCGTTGTCCGGAGCGGACGCCCTCTTCGTCTACGACTTCCTGTCGACGGCCGTCCCCGGCGCGTGGCACGCGGCCGACCGGTTGCGCTGGCTGCACATCGCCAGCGCCGGGGTCGACCCCGTGCTGTTCCCCGGGCTGCGCGAGAGCGACGTCGTCCTGACGAACTCGCGGGGTGTCTTCGACGACGCCATCGCGGAGTACGTGCTGGGCGTCGTCCTCGCCTTCGCGAAGGACTTCGCGCGCTCGCACGACCTGCAGCGCGAAGGCCGCTGGCTGCACCGGGAGACCGAGCGGGTCGCCGGGCGCGAAGTGCTGGTGGTCGGCACCGGGCCGATCGGCCAGGCCATCGCGCGGCTGCTGCGCGCGGCCGGCATGCGGGTGAGCGGCGCCGGCCGCCGTGAGCGCACCGGCGACCCGGACTTCGGCGTCGTGCACGAGTCCGCGCGGCTCGCCGAAATCCTGCCGCACGCCGACTACGTCGTCGCGGTCGCGCCGCTGACCGAGCACACGAAGGGCATGTTCGACGCGCGGGCGTTCGCCGCGATGAAGCCGTCGGCGCGGTTCGTCAACGTCGGCCGGGGCGAGCTCGTGGTGACGTCCGACCTGGTCGCCGCGCTCGAAAACAAGACCATCGCCGGGGCCGCGCTCGACGTCTTCGACACCGAGCCGCTGCCGGCCGAAAGCCCGCTGTGGACGCTGCCGGACGTGCTGATCTCGCCGCACATGTCCGGCGACTTCATCGGCTGGCGGAACACACTGGTCGAGGTGTTCACCGAGAACTTCCGCCGCTGGCGCGCCGGGGAGCCGCTGCGCAATGTCGTCGACAAGACGCTCGGTTACGTGCCGTCGGAGAACCAGGGGAACCAGGGAGCCGGATGAACGACAGGATGCTGACCGCCAGCGAGCTCGTCGCCGCCTACGCGACCGGCGAGCTTTCGCCGGTCGAGGCGACGCAGAACGCGTTGCAGGCCATCGAAGCCCGGGACGGCGAGTGCAACGCCTACTGCCTCGTCGACGCGGACCGGGCGCTGGAGCAGGCCAAGGCGGCCGAGGTCCGCTGGCGGGACGGCAACCCGATCGGGTGGCTCGACGGCGTGCCGGCGTCGATCAAGGACATGTTCCTCACCCAGGGCTGGCCGACCGTCCGGGGCTCGAAGAGCATCGACCCGGACCAGCCGTGGGACGTCGACAGCCCGGTCGCCGCGCGGATGCGCGAGGCCGGCCTGGTGCTGCTCGGCAAGACGACCACGCCCGAGATCGGCTGGAAGGGCGTCACCGACAGTCCGCTGTGCGGCATCACGCGCAACCCGGCCGACCCGTCGAAGACGGCGGGCGGGTCGAGCGGCGGCAGTGCCGCGGCCGTCGCGGCCGGCATGGGCGAGCTGTCGGTCGGCACCGACGGCGGTGGCTCGGTGCGGATCCCGGCGTCGTTCTGCGGCATCGTCGGGCTGAAGCCGACCCACGGCCGGATCCCGCTCTACCCGGCGAGCCCGTTCGGCCCGCTCTCGCACGCCGGCCCGATGGCACGCTCGGTCGACGACACCGCGCTGCTGCTGGACGTGCTTTCGCTGCCCGACCACCGCGACCCGGCCGCGCTGGCGCCGCCGGTGGGGTCGTTCCGGGAGGCCGTCCGGCGGGACGTGCGCGGCCTGATCGCCGCGTTCTCGCCGACGCTCGGGTACGTCGACGTCGACCCGGAGGTGGCCGCGATCGTCGCCGAGGCGGTCCGCTCGCTGGGGGACGCCGGCCTGCACGTCGAGGAGACCGACCCCGGGTTCGCCGATCCGAAGCCGGCGTTCGACGTCCTGTGGTCGTCCGGCGCGGCGAAGCTGCTGGACTCGTTCCCGCCCGGGTCCGAGCAGCGGACCGACCCCGGTCTGCGCCGGGTCTGGGAACTCGGCCGGAAGTGGACGGCGAGCGACTACCTCGACGCCACCGCCGAGCGGGCCGCGCTCGGTATCCGGATGGGCGAGTTCCACACGCGCTACGACGTGCTGATCACGCCGACCCTCCCGATCGCCGCGTTCGAGGCGGGGCACGACGTGCCGCCGGGCAGCGGGCTGAGCGAGTGGCCGGAGTGGACGCCGTTCACGTACCCGTTCAACATGACCCAGCAGCCGGCGATCAGCGTGCCGGCCGGGCGGACGTCGGCGGGGCTGCCGGTCGGCCTGCAGATCGTCGGGCCGCGGCACTCGGACGACCTGGTGCTGGCCGTGGCGAAGCTGCTGGAAGAAGTGCGGCCCTGGGCGCCCTGACCACACGTGAGGGTGAAACCCGGACCGGCGAGGGGAAAGCTGTGCCACTGTCGGCCGGGTGAACGCTCAAGGCTGGTGGTACGAACGAGCCATCCCGACCGTCGACGTCACCGGAGAGCCGACGCGGGTGGTCGTCGGCCTGATCGAACAGGGCGACAGGCTGGCCGCAGCACTGCGGGTGGACGACGGCAAGGCGGCGCTCGTCCCCCTGGAAACCGGCGGCGAGCTGCTGAAGGCGCTGCGCGAGACGCTGGAGAACTGGTGGCGCCTGGACGGCCACCGCGACCTGACGTCCGGACCGCGCGTGGGCCGGTAGAACGACCGGGGCTGGTGCTGAACTTCAGCCTGGTGCGCCCGGGCTGACCGGCGCCCGGCGGACGAGCCCCCGCACCTGCGAGCTGCACAGCACGAGCGCGGTGGCGCCGACGACCAGGGCCGCGCCGCCCAGCAGCGTTGCCGACCGGCCGGCGTGTTCGGCCAGCGGGCCCACGCTGATCTGGCCGAGCGGCATTGCGATGCACGAGCCGAGCATGTCGTAGGAGTAGACGCGGGCGAGCTTGTCCGGCGGGATGTTCTCCTGCAGGGACACGTCCCAGGCGACGGAGAACTGTTCGATCGCGATGCCGGAGAGGAACATCGCGACCAGCAGCGGCAGCAGGTACGGCGTCTGGCCGAGGACGAGCATCGGCAGCGCGTCGACCAGGACCAGCGCGACGCCGACGAACAGCATCCGCCGCGGTTGCCAGTGGGCGGCGAGGATGCCGCCGAGCAGCGACCCGGCGGTCTGCACGGCCAGCGCGAAGCCCCAGCCGGTGCGGCCGAAGGTGTCGTCGGCGACGAGCGGGCCGATCACCAGCAGCGCGCCCGCGGTCACGGCGTTGACGATCATGAACTGCAGCACCACCAGCCACACCCACGCCCGGGCGCGGAACTCCCGCCAGCCTTCGGCCAGCTCGGCGAGCGGACGGCTGCCGGGCACGCGTTCACCGCGCGGCAGCCGGATCCGCCGGTATGCCAGCGCGGCGGCGAGGAAGAGCAGGGAGTTCCCGGCGAGCGCCCACCCGGAACCGGCGAAGGCGACGAGCACGCCGGCCAGCCCGGCCCCGGCGATGCGGCCGGTGTTGGAGAGCAGCCGGACCAGGGCGTTCGCCTGGGTGAGCAGGGTGGCCGGCACGGTCAACGGCGTGAGCGACGCAGCCGCGGGCAGGGAGATGGCCGAGACGGCCCCGTTGACGAGCCCGAGCCCGGCCAGCAACGGGATGGAGGCGAATCCACAGAGGACACTCGCGGCGATGGCGGCCTGCGTGAGCGCGGCGGCGGTTTCGGTGCCCTGCAGGATGACGGACCGCGGGAGCCGGTCGGCCAGCAGGCCGCCGAAGAGCAGCAGGAGAACGTTCGCGATCGACCGGGCCCCGACGACGATCCCGAGGTCGACGGCCGACCCGGTGAGATCGACCACGGCGAAGGCCAGGGCGAAGGGGGCGATGGCGTTCCCGAAGTCGGCCAGGCTCCGGCCGGTGACGAGGGCGCGGAACCGGGCTTCCCGCAGCGGGGCGAGCAGCGGACTGGTCACGACAGCGGCTCCGAGGGGCGGGTACGCGGGTTGCGTGCGCTCACGACAGCGGCTCCGAGGGGGTGGGCACGCGGGTTCGGCGTGGGGCGCTCACGACAGCGGCTCCGAGGAGGCGGCAACGCGGGTTCGGCGTGCGTTGCCGGCGCTCACGACAGCGGCTCCAGCTCGAACAGCGCCACGCTCGCGCTGACCCGGACCGTCCCCGGAGATCGAGGGGGCCGGGCCGCCGCGTGCAGTTCCTCGCTCAGTGCCGTCGCCTTCTCCAGGAGGCGGGCCCACAACTCCGGGTCCACCCACAGCTCCGCGTCCGTCAGGGACGCCGGTCGCTTCGCCGCCCGGTCGGCAGAGCGCCTCAGCAGCTCGTTCGCGATCGCCTTCGTCAGGAGCTTCTCCTCGCCCGGCGAGCGGGTCGTCAAACGCTTGCCCGAGTCCGGCTGGTGGCGGTAGCGCTTGGCGCGGCCGCCGCGGATGTGGACCTCCTCCGCCACCTCCAGCAAGCCTGCGTCGTGCAGCCGGCGGACGTGGTAGCTGACGTTCGCCTGCGTCTCGCCGAGTTCGCGGGCCGCCTCCGCCGCGCTCAGGGCCGTGCCCGTCAGCAACGACAGGATGCGCAGGCGCAGCGGGTGGGCCAGCACCCGGAGGTGGTCGTGGGGCATGTCCCCAGTCAACCACGACTGTCAAACACTTATTTGGGGGTTGGTCAGAACGAGAACCGAGCGCCGTCGGGAGGCAGGGAAGCGCCGGCGGCCAGCACCGCCGCGTGTTCGGGGGACGCGGGGTCCAGCACCGGGTTCGTGTTGTTCAGGTGGGTGAACGCCCACGGCCGCCCGGCCACCCGCGGCAGGCTCGCCGTGATCGGCAGGTGGCCCATCGCGAGCTGGTCCGGCCCGCCCACCCCGGCCATCTCGTCCGGCGCGTAGAACGTCCCGTCGAGCAACACCAAAGACGCGTCCGCCACGAACTCGTCGAACCCGGCGGGCCAGCTCCGCAGGCACGGTGCGTACACCAGCACCCCGCCCGTCACCGGGTCCGTGATCCGGTAGGCGACCACCCAGGTGCCGCCGGAAGGAGCGGCGTACTTCGGCCGCTTGTCGCTCACCGGCAGCGTCTCGACCCGCAGGCCCGGGATGTCCACAACGGACGACCAGGTCCAGCTGCCGTAACTGTCCACAAGGGAGAACAAGGGCGACCGCGCGGCCGGCGGCACCCACACCGGCAGCCCACCCGACTCGCGCAGCATCAGCAAGCCCAGGGAATGGTCGAGTTCGGCGTCCGTCAGCAGCACCCCGCGCAGCGGGATCTCGCGCGGCCCCGGCCCGGCCCGCAGCTCCGGCGTCCCGAGGAGCTGCGCCCGGATGTCCGGCGAACAGTTCAGCAGGTACCAGCCGGCGCCGTCCGCGCTGATCGCCACGCAGTCCTGCGTGCGTGGCGGCAACCCCGAAACGCAGAGCCGGCACGCGCAGTTCCACTGTGGACACCCGCCGCCGGCCGCGGTGCCGAGGAGGATCACCTTCACCGGCGCATGACCAGGTCGGGAACCCCGGGCCGGGACAGGACCAGATCGACCACCGAACGCCGAGGCGACCGCGAGCACACCGGGTCCGTCGCCGCCGCGTCGCCGGTGAGCAGGAACGCCTGGCAGCGGCAGCCGCCGAAGTCGACGCCCCGGCGGTCGCACGTGCGGCACGGCTCGCTCATCCACTCCTCGCCGCGGTAGGCGTTGAACGACGACGAGCGGTACCAGATCTCGGCCAGCGGCGTGTCCCGCACCGACGACAGCGAGAGCGTCGAGATCGCCGACGCCGCCGGGCAGGGCAGCACCGTCCCGTCCGGCGCCACCGTCAGCTGCCGCGCACCCCAGCCGTACATGCACGGCTTCGGGTACGGCTCGTGGTAGTCGGCGACGACGTAGACGATTTCCATCGTGCCTCGCAAGCGATCGACGGCCGCGCGCACCACCGGCTCGGCGGCCGCCAGCTGGGCAGCCGTCGGCATCAGCGCGTCCCGGTTGCGCAACGCCCAGCCGTAGTACTGCGTGTTCGCCAGCTCCAGCCGGTCCGCGCCCATCCGCTCGGCCAGCTCGATGATCCCGGCCAGCTGGTCGTGGTTCTGCCGGTGCAGCACCACGTTCAGCGACAGCGGCAGCCCGGCCGCCTTCACCAGGGAAGCCGCGGCCAGCTTCCGGTCGAAAGCCTTCGCCCCCGCCAGTCGATCGGACCGCTCCCGGGTAGCGCCCTGCGCCGACAGCTGGACGTGCGCCAGCCCGCGCGCAACGAGGTCGTCGAGCCGCGAAGACGTCAGGCCGAGCCCCGACGTGACCAGGTTGACGTAGCAGCCGAGCCCGTGCGCGTGGGCGACCAGCGCGGGCAGGTCCGGCCGGAGCAACGGCTCCCCGCCGGACAGGTGCACCTGCAGGACGCCGAGTTCCCGCGCCTGAGACAGCACCGACAGCCAGTCCTCAGTGGACATCTCGCGGGCGCGGGCCGTCAGCTCGACCGGGTTCGAGCAATAAGGACAGTGCAGCGGACACCGGTGGGTCAGCTCGGCCAGCAGGCCCAGCGGCGGGCTCACGTCCATGCCACGACCCGCCGTTCGCCCAGCCGGGTCAGCACGGACAGGACGTCCTGCGCGACGACACCGGAGTAACGCCCGGAAAGCGCTGTCGTGATCTCGCTGACGGACCGGGCGCCGTCGCAGAGCTCGAGGACCGCGGCCGCCGTGGCGTTCGGCACCAGGACGCCCTCGGGGAACAGCAGCACGTGCGTCTCCCGGACGTGGTCGAAGGACAGCCGCACACCCCGGCGCAGCTGCGGAACCGAATCGGCGGTGATCACGCGGCCGCCCGCTCGATCGCGTCGAGCATCGACCACAGGACGTCGCACTTGAACGACAACGCGGCGATCGCGCGGTCCTGCTGTTCGCGCGTGACGCAGTGGCGGACCACGATGTCGAGCGTGTCCTTGCCTTCGCCGGAAACCTTGTCGATGCGGTTGGTGAAGTACGCGAGGTCGTCGGGAGAAATCCACGCGTAGTGCGCGAGCATGTCCGCCACCCGCTGCTGCATCAGGTGCCCGGCGAACATCTCGGTCAGCCCCGACGCGACGGCCTCCCACCACGGCTTCGTTCGCGCGAAGGTGACGTAGGCGTCCACCGCGAACCGGACGCCGGGAGCGACGTGCCGTTCGTCCAGGACTTCGTCGCGGTCCAAGCCGACGGCCGTGCAGAGCCGCAGCCAGCGGTCGATCCCGCCGGTGCCGGCGCTCACGCCGTCGTGGTAGACGATCCGGTCGAGCCACTGGCGGCGGATCTCCGGCACCGGGCAGTTGCTGATGATCGCCGCGTCCTTCTGCGGCAGCACGCACTGGTAGTACCAGCGGTTCGCCGCCCAGATCCGCAGCGCGCGCTCGTCGAGTTCGCCCGCGTGCAGCCGGCGGTGGAACGGGTGCGTTCCCCAGTACCGGCCGGAAAGACCGCGCAGCGCGTCGATGAATGCGCTTTCCGGGAGTGGCTCGACCGGCATCGGTCAGTCCGCCATACGGGCCGCGTAGGCGGTGACCTCCATCGGGGTTTCGTACTCGACGAAGTCCGGGGTCGTCCACTCCTCGGTCATGCCCTGCTCCTCTCTCCGGGGGTGATCGTCGTCACCCTAGGAGCGTCCGGAGCGGACTGACCAGCCAGTTCGGAAAGATTCCTTCCGATGGGGGAGCCGGTGAGCGGGCTACCGCACCGCGGCTTCGAGCTCGACGAGGGCCGTGTCGAGGTGGGTCAGGATCCGCTGCAGGTGCGGGACGCTGCGGCGGCAGCCGGTGATGCCGAAGTCGAGGTGGTCGCCGTTGCTCGTCAGGGTGATGTTCACGGCCTGGCCGTCGAGCAGCACCGACGCCGGGTAGATGCCGTCGAGCTGGGCGCCGTTCCAGTACATCTGCTTGCGCGGGCCGGGCACGTTCGAGATCACCAGGTTGAACGGCGGCCGCGTGTTCTTGACGACGCCCGGGATCGGCGAGACGCCGAGCTGCGCGACGTTCACCGCCGAGAGCAGCAGCGTCTGCAACGGCGTCAGCTCCGAGAACAGCCGCTTGCCGTTGCGCATCGACTGGTGGATCGTGACGAGCCGCTTGCCCGCGTCCGGCAGGTCGGTGGCCAGGTTGCAGAGCAGCGCGCCGATGTTGTTGCCCGCGGCCTCGCCCGGGTCGTTCTGCCGGCGCAGCGACACCGGCACCATCGCGATCAGCGGCGCGTCCGGCAGCGCGCGCTGTTCGATGAGGTAGTCCCGCAGCGCGCCCGAGCACATCGCGAGCACGACGTCGTTGCGCGACACCCCGGCCGCGGTCGCCACCTGGCGGACGCGGTCCAGCGACCACTTCTGCGCCGCGAACCGCCGCGCGCCGCCGATCGGCACGTTGAGCATCGTCTTCGGCGCCTGTCCCGGCAGCGTCAGAGTGTGCTCGCCGAACGCCTCGCGCGCGACCTTCATCGCGGCCGGCGCCAGGCTCGCGAGCTGGTTGGCGGTCTTCCGCGCAGTCCCGAGCACCGAGCGCGGGCGCTTCTCACGCTCGCCGCCGGGCTTGCGCCGGCTGCCCCACCACGGGGGGCAGTCCATGTCCGCGGGGTCGTCCGAGAGCGTGCCCTGCAGCTGGCGCAGCGCCGAGACGCCGTCCATCAGCGCGTGGTGGACCTTCGTGTAGACGGCGAACCGGCCGTCGTCGAGCCCCTCGATGAGGTGGGTCTCCCACAGCGGGCGGTGCCGGTCGAGCAGGGTGCTGTGCCAGCGGCCGGTCAGCTCCAGCAGCTCGCGGACGCGGCCCGGCCGCGGCAGCGCCGAGTGCCGGAAGTGGTAGTCGAGCTCGAGCTCGGCGTCGTTGGCCCAAGCCACGTGCCCCATCGTGTTGACCGGCCGGGCCGGGCGGCGCCGGAAGACCGAGCGCATGTTGTCCGATTCGAGGAGGCTCTTGCGGATGTCGCGCAGGTACTCGTCGCCCGCGCCATCGGGTTTCCTGAACAGCTGCAGACCGCCCACGTGCATCGGATGCTCGCGCGTTTCGACGAGGAGGAACATCGAATCGGTCACGGGCATCATCGCCATGGGACATCACCTCTCGAGCTCGGCACGCCGACTCTACGCGCTCGGCGGCCGCCGGTGGATCACGTTCTACATTGGCGAGTATGACCGGCCGCGGCACAGGGGAAACGTCGTTGCCACCGATGGCCGAGTGCGTCGTGATCGGCGGTGGCGTGATCGGCGTCAGCTGCGCGTTCCGGCTCGCCGAAGCCGGCGTGGACGTGCTGCTCCTCGAGCGCGGCGAGCTGGGCGGCGGCTCGACGGCGAAGGCCGCGGGCGGTATCCGGTCGTCGTTCACCAGCCGGGTCAACGTCCAGCTCGGCCTGCGCGGGCTCGCCGCGTACAGCGCTTTCCGGAGCGACTTCGGCACCGAGATCGACTTCCGCCGCGACGGCTACCTCTACCTCGTCACCGACCCGGCCGACGTCCCCGCGTTCGAGCGCTGCGCCGAGCTTCAGCGCGAGCACGGCGTCCGCAGCCACCTGCTCGACCCGGCGGAGGCGAAGAAGGTGCTCCCGCCGGTGGAGACCGACGGCGTCGTGGCCGCCCTCTGGTCGCCGGACGACGCCAAGGCGACGCCGGACGCGGTCGTCCAGGGGTACGCGAAGGCGGCCCGCGCGCGCGGCGCGAAGCTGCGGACCGGCGTCGAGGTCACCGGGATCGAGCGCGACGGCGACGCGCTGACCGGCGTCGTCACGACGGCGGGAGTGGTCCGGACCGGCGCGGTGGTGTGCGCGGCCGGCGCGTGGTCGGGCCGGATCGGCGAGCTGGCCGGAGTGGACCTGCCGGTGCGCCCGTACCGGCGGCAGGTCGTGTTCACCGGGCCGGTGCCCGGGCTGCCGGAAGCGGTTCCGCTCACCATCGAGATGCCGTCGGCCTTCTACTTCCACCGCGAGGGGCCCGGCCTGGCGATGTCGTTCTCCGACGGCGACGGTGTCCCGGGCTTCGACACCCGGTACGAGCCGGGCGAGTGGCTGCCGCGGCTGGCCGAGCTGGCGGGCCGCCGGATCCCCGCCGTACTCGACGCCGGCATCCGGACCGCGTGGGCCGGGCTGTACGAAACGACGCCGGACCGCAACCAGATCATCGGGGAAAGCGTCCTGCTGTCGCGGTTCTTCTACGCGACCGGCTTCTCGGGCCACGGCTTCCAGATGGGCCCGGCCACCGGCGAGCTGATCCGCGACCTCTACCTGCGGCGACGGCCCGCGGTGGACATCGCCGGGCTCGACGTCCGCCGGTTCGCCGCGGGCTCGGCGGGTGCCGAGCACAACATCGTCTAGGGGCAGATTGCCAGATCGTTGAACGATCTGGCAGTATCCGAACCGTGGCTGTGAGTGGTGCTCGGGAGCTGGTGGACGCGCTGGAAGCGCTCGGAACGGAGATCGTCTTCGGCCTTCCGGGGGTGCACAACCTGCCACTGTGGGAAGCGCTCGGTGAAACCCGCATCAAGCTCGTCGGCGTCCGCCACGAACAGACCGCCGGATACGCCGCCGACGGCTACGCCCGCGCCACCGGCAAGCTCGGCGTCGCGCTGGTCACCACCGGTCCGGGCGCGGCGAACACGCTCGGCGCGGTCGGGGAGGCCATGGCGTCCGCGGCCCCGGTGCTGGTCATCGCCACCGACATCCCCTCGACGCTGCGGCGGCCCGGTGTCGTCCGCGGCGTGCTGCACGAGACGTCCGACCAGCAGGCGATGTTCGCGCCGGTGACCAAGGGCGGCTTCACCGTGCGGGCTCCCGACCAGATCGGCACCACCGTGCACCGCGCCGCCCGGCTCGCGCAGCTGCCGCAGAGCGGCCCGGTCTACCTCGGCGTGCCCACCGACTACCTGCGCGAACAGGTGCCGCACCGGCGGCCGCCCGCCCCGCACCGCAAGCCCGACGTCGACGTCCCCGACCTCGCGCGGGCCGAGGCGATGCTGTCCGACGCGCGGCACCCGCTGATCTGGGCCGGCGGCGGTGCGCTGCGATCGGGCGCGGGTGAGGCGATCGGTGTCCTCGCCGAGAAGCTCGCCGCGCCGGTGATCACCACGTTCGCCGCCCGCGGGCTGCTCCCGCTCGACCACCCGTGCCTGGCGCCGAACCCGGTGCACACGCCGGAGGTCGGCGAGCTGTGGGACGAAGCCGACGTCGTGCTGGCCATCGGCACCGACTTCGACGGCCTGATGACGCAGAACTGGCGGATGCCCAAGCCGCCCCAGCTGATCGCGGTCAACGTCGACGCCGACGACGCCGCCAAGAACTACCGCCCCGACCTGACGCTGGTCGGGGACGCGCGCTCGATCGTCGAGCGGCTGCTGCCGAAGCAGCGGGACGGGCTCGACGACATGACGCTGCGGCTGGCCGGGATCGGCCGCCGGGTGCGCCAGCGCATCCGCGACGAGGAACCGCAGGCCTACGACTTCCTGTCCACTTTGGACGAGGTGCTGCCGACGGACGCGGTGCTGGTCTCGGACATGTGCGTGGCCGGCTACTGGGTCGGCGGCTTCCACCGGGTGCGGGCGCCGCGCAAGCTCGCCTACCCGATGGGCTGGGGCACCCTCGGCTACGGCTTCCCGGCGTCGCTCGGCGCGGCCGCGGCCGGCACCGGGCGCGCCATCTGCATCACCGGCGACGGCGGGTTCCTCTACGGCTGCGGCGACCTGGCCACGCTCGCGCAGGAACAGCTGCCGGTCACCGTCGTCCTGGTCGACGACGGCGGGTACGGCATGCTCCGCTACGACCAGGACCGCGAGGGCCTGCCGCACCGCGGGGTCGACTGGGACAGCCCGGACTTCGTCGGCCTGGCCCGGTCGTTCGGGGTGCACGCCGACCGCGTCTCCGGCTTCGGGCGGGCGTTCCGGCGGCTGCTCGGCGAGTTCGTCGAGTCGGACGAGCCGAACGTGCTGGTCGTGAAGGCCAAGCTCAAGCCGCCGCTGAACACCTCGCCGCGGTGGTACCGGACATGAGGATCGGCGTCGACATCGGCGGCACGTTCACCGACCTCTGCGCGGTCGACGAGACCGGCATCGTCGCGGTCGGCAAGGTCCTGACCACGCACGACGAGCCGGCCCGGGCGGTCGAGGAGGGCCTGGCCGCGCTGCTGCCGGACCTCCGCGCCGTCGAGCAGGTCGTGCACGGGACGACGCTGGTGACGAACGCCCTGATCGAGCGCAAGGGCTCGCGGACCGCGCTGCTGGCCACCGCCGGGTTCCGGGACGTCCTGGAGATGCGCCGCGAGCACCGGTACGAGCTCTACGACCTGCACCTGGAACTGCCCGCGCCGCTCGTGCCGCGGCACCTGCGGTTCGACGTCCCGGAGCGGATCATCGCCGACGGGTCCGTCCACACCGGACTCGACGAGTCCTTGGTGGCACGGCTCGGCCGGGAGCTGGCGGCGCGCGGTATCGAGGCCGTCGCCGTCTGCTTCCTGCACGCCTTCACGAACCCGGCGCACGAACGCCGGACCGCGGAGATCCTGGCCGAGGTGGCGCCCTCGCTGCGGGTGGCGCTGTCGTCCGACGTCGTCCCCGAGATCCGCGAGTTCGAGCGGACCTCGACGACGGTCGCCAACGTCTACGTCCAAGACCTCACCGAGCGGTACCTGCGCGACCTCGAACAGCGGCTGCACCGGCTGGGGATCACCCGCGCGCCGCACATCATGCTGTCCAACGGCGGACTGGCCACTGTGGACACCGCCGCCCGGCACCCGATCCGGATCCTCGAGTCCGGCCCGGCGGGCGGGGCACTCGCGGCCGCGGCGATCGGGCCGGCCGACCTGCTGGCCTTCGACATGGGCGGCACCACGGCCAAGCTGTGCTTGATCGCCGGCGGCACGCCGCTGGTGACGCACCAGTTCGAAGTGGACCGCAAGTACCGGCTGCTGCCCGGCTCCGGGCTGCCGGTGCGGGTGCCGGTCACCGACCTGATCGAGATCGGCGTCGGCGGCGGCTCGATCGCCCGGATCGACGCGCTGGGCCTGCTCACCGTCGGCCCCGACTCGGCGGGCTCCGAGCCCGGTCCGGTCTGCTACGGCCGCGGCGGCACCGAGCCCACGGTCACCGACGCCGACCTCGTGCTCGGCTACCTCGACCCGGGCTACTTCCTCGGTGGCGGCATGCGCCTGGACGCCGAGGCCGCGAGAGCGGTGCTCCGAAGGAAGATCGCCGATCCGCTCGGGGTGAGCGTCGAAGAGGCCGCCTGGGGCATCCACACGAGCGTCAACGAAGACATGGCCAACGCGGCGCGGGTGCACGCCGTCGAGCGCGGGCACGATCCGGCGAAGCTGCCGATGTACACCTTCGGCGGGGCCGGGCCGGTGCACGGCGTCGGCGTCGCGCGGGCCCTCGGCGCGCCTTCGGTCGTCGCGCCACCGGCCGCCGGGGTGCTGAGTGCGGCGGGGTTCCTGACCGCGCCGCTGGCGTTCGACTTCGTGCGGTCGGCCCGCGCCGCCGTCCACGACCTGACGTGGGACCAGGTCGACGCGCTGTTCGCCGAGATGGAAGCCGAAGGCGCGGCGCTGCTCGCCAAGTCCGGAGTGGACGAGGTGACGCACCGGCGCGTCGCCGAGATGCGGTACGCCGGGCAGGGGTACGAGATCCGCGTCCCGGTCCACGACGGTCCCTGGCCCGGGACCCTGATCGACGAGTTCACCAGTACCTACCGCGCGCTCTACCGGCGCACCGGGCCCGAGGTCGGCGTCGAGGTGCTGAACTGGCGGGTCGTGTCGAGCGGTCCGAAACCGGCCGTGAAACTGCGGCTGACCTCGGCTTCCTCCGGTGAGGCGCGCAAGGGCACTCGTCAGGCGTACTTCCCGTCGGCGGGTGGATTTGTCGACACGGCCGTGTTCGACCGGTACCGGCTCGAACCCGGCACGCGGGTCGGCGGACCGGCCATCGTGGAGGAACGCGAGTCCACTGTGGTCGTCCCGCCCGGCGCGTCCTGCGTCGTCCGGGACGACGGCGCCCTGGAGGTGACGGTGTGAGCGTCGACCCCATCGTCGTCGGGCTGTTCGGCCACCGGCTGCACTCGATCCTCGCCGAGCAGCAGAACGCGCTGGTCAACACGGCCTTCTCCGCGGTCGTGCGCGAGTCGCTCGACCTGGCCTGCGCGGTGTTCGACTCGTGCGGGGAGATGATCGGCCAGTCCGTCGGCGGCACGCCGGGGCACATCAACGCGATGGCGACCGGCATGCACCACTTCGTCGCGGCGTACCCACCGGAGACCCTCGAACCCGGGGACGTGCTGCTCACCAACGACCCGTGGCAGACCGCGGGCCAGATCAACGACATCACGGTGGCGACCCCGGTGTTCCGGGGCGGCCGGCTGGTCGCGTGGTTCGCCTCCTGCTGCCACGCGCCGGACATCGGCGGGCGGCTGGTGTCCGCCGAGGCCCACGAGGTCTTCGAAGAAGGCCTCCGGTTGCCGATCCTGAAGTTCCTCCGCGCGGGCGAGGTCAACACCGACCTCGAACGGCTGATCCGGGCCAACGTCCGGACGCCGGAGGAGACCATCGGCGACCTGTACGCGCAGGTCACCGGCAACGAGGTCGGGGCGGCGAGCCTGCTGCGGCTGTTGGACGAGCTCGGCCTCGACAGCCTGGACGGGGTCGCCGCCGAGATCATGGACCGCTCGGAGCGGGCGTTGCGCGACGCGTTGTGGGAATTGCCCGACGGCACGTACACCAACGAGGTCGTCACCGACGGCTTCGACGACGAAGAGATCGTCCTGCGCGTCACGGCCACTGTGGACGGCGACGAAATCCACCTCGACTTCGCGGGCTCTTCCCCGCAGAGCCGACGCGGGATCAACGTCGTCCTGAACTACACGCGGGCGTACGCGTCGTTCGCGGTCAAGGCGGCGATCGCGCCCGAGGTGCCGCACAACGCCGGGTCGTTCCGGCCGGTGCACGTCACCGCGCCCGAAGGCTCGGTGCTGAACTGCCTCCCGCCGGCCCCGGTCGCGTCCCGGCACCTGATCGGGCACTTCCTGCCGTCGCTGCTGATCGGCGCGCTGCCCGGCCCGGCGCTCGCGCCGAGCGCGGACGCCCTGTGGATGACCATCTGGCGCGGGCCCGGGTTCATGCTGAACGTCTTCCAGACCGGCGGGATGGGCGCGCGGGCGGACAAGGACGGCCTGTCCACCACCGGCTTCCCGAGCGGCCTGCGCTCGACACCCACCGAAGTCATCGAGACCATGGCGCCGCTGGTCCAGCACGCGCGCGAGCTGCGCGTGGACTCCGGCGGGGCCGGCCGGTTCCGCGGCGGACTCGGACAGGTGACCACGATGGGCGCACTCGGCGTGACTTCCTGGAGCGTCAACGGGAACGTCGACCGGGTGCGGGCCGCGGCGTCCGGGGTGGCCGGCGGGGAACCCGGCGCGCCCGGTCGCTTCGGCCTGCACGGTGGTCGGGACCTGCCCGCGAAGAGCCGGGTGCCGCTGGCGGCAGAGTCCGTTGTGGACGTCACGCTGCCCGGCGGTGGCGGGTACGGGCGGCCGGCCGAGCGGCCGGCGGCGGCGGTGCTCGCCGACGTCGTCGAGGGGTACGTCTCGGTGGCGGCGGCGCGGGCGGTGTACGGCGTCGAGGTGCGCTACCTCGGGGACCCGGACGCGCTGGTCCGGCTGCCCGGGGACTACGTGGTGGACGAAGAGCAGACAGCACGACTGAGAGCAGGGCAGTGAGCATGGGTCGGTTGGCCGGCAAGGTCGCGGTGATCTTCGGTGGCGCGCGGGGCATCGGCCTCGCCACGGTGAAGGAGTTCCTCGCCGAGGGGGCGACGGTCTTCGCGTCCGACATCCGCGAGCCCGCGGAAGCACTCGACGGCTACCGTCATTCCATAGTGGACGCCACCGACGAGGCCGCGGTGGCGGCGTTCGTCGACGGCGTGCTCGCCGAGGCCGGCCGCATCGACGTGTTGTTCAACAACGTCGGCATCCACCTCGGGAAGTCCCTTGTGGACACCAGCCTCGCCGAATTCGACCACATCTTCGCGCTCAACGTGCGGGCCGCCTTCCTCGGCACCCGCGCCGTGCTGCCGCACATGATCGAGCAGAAGGCCGGCAGCATCATCACGACGTCGTCGAACGGCGGCGTGATGGGCCGCCCCGGTGACCCGGTGTACAACGCCACCAAACACGCGCTGGTCGGGCTGACCAAGTCGATCGCCGTCGCGCACGCGCACCAGGGCATCCGGGCCAACACGGTCAACCCGGGCGCGATCGACACCGACATGTTGCGCAGCACGCTCAACTCGCCGGAGGAGTTCGAGACCAAGCAGCACCAGCTGGTCGCGAGCACACCCGCGGCCCGCGTCGGCGAGGCGTGGGAGGTCGCGAAGGCTGTGGTGTTCCTAGCCTGCGACGAGTCCCGGTTCGTCAACGGCGTCGTGCTGCCGATCGACGGCGCCAAGGCCGCGGGGGCGCTGCCGGGCAACCGGTACAGCCTCGATTTCGACCTCGGCGTCCGGTAGTGCCGTGACCGTCGATGCCTCGGGGCTGGAGAGCGCGCGGCACCTGCTCGAGCGCAGCGGCACGGCCGAGCGGGTCGCGGCCATCCTGCGCCAGTACATCACCGACGGCGTCTTCGCCCCCGGTGAACGGCTGTCCGAGCCGGTGATCAGCTCGGCGCTCGGCGTCTCGCGCAACACGCTGCGCGAGTCGTTCCAGCTGCTCGCCCACGAGCGGCTGGCCGTGCACGAGCTGAACCGCGGCGTGTTCGTGCGCGAACTGACCACAGAGGACATCGAGGACCTCTACGTCGTTCGCCGCGCCACCGAATGCGGAGCCCTGCGCCGCGCGGCCGAACTGTCCACAGTGGATCTGTCACTCGTCGAGCAAGCGCTTCAGGCCGGCCGGACGGCCGCGGCGGCCGAGAACTGGCCGGCGGTCGGCACCGCGAGCATCCACTTCCACCAGGCCCTCGCGGACCTGGCCGGCAGCGAGCGCCTGTCCGCGACGATGCGCCAGGTGCTCGCCGAAACCCGGTTGTTCTTCGTGCTCAACGAGAACACGCGCGAGTTCTACGAGCCGTTCCTGGACTGCCACGAGCAGATCCTGCGCGACCTGCGCGGCGGGCGGTTCGACGCCGCGGAGGCCGCGCTGGACCGCTACCTGCGGGACGCCCAGGCCCGGCTGCTCGAGCTCAGCGCACCGGGAACACCACGCTGAACGAGTACGGCCGGCGGACCGTGACGAGGTGGTACCGGCCGTCGGGACCGGCCACCCAGCCGTACCAGGCGATCGTGCGCAGGATGGAACACGTGCGGTAGCCGGGGGCGGGCGGATCGGCGGCACGGGCCGTGGCGGCCGGCACGGAGGCGAGCAGCACGGCGGCCACGGCAGCGACTGTCCCCGCACGTCGGATGCACACCAGCCCACTCAACCCCGCGGGAACCTCCGACCGGAAAGGATTCGAGCCGGTTCAAATCCGCCGTCTTCGCTGCTACCGTCGGTGAAGTGTTCAAGCTGGGGGTCGACGCCGAGACGGTGGCCAGGACCCGGTTTTCCCCGTCGCTGGCGGCGGAGTCCCTCGCCTGGCTGAAGCTCGCCGCCGACGCGGGACGGCACCCGGTGTTCGGCGATCCCGGCCCGCTCGCCCGCGCGGCGCTCGCCCACCCCGACGTCGCCCTGCTGCTGGACCTGCTGCCGCGCCCCGGCGAGGTCTACACGCCGGACCTGCTCACCCCGCAGCCGGGCACGGCCACCCGGCACCGCGACCTGCTCGACGAGCAGATCGCCCGGATCGAGGCGACCGCGCAGGACGACGTCGAGACCCAGGTGCTGGGCCACACGCAGGTCCACTGGACCAGACCGCTGCCGGTCACGGCCCGCCGGAGCGTCGAGTCGGGGACGATGCCGCGGCGCCTGGCCAACGGCCTCGCCCGGTTCTGGCGCGACGCGCTGGCCGAGGACTGGGCCGGCCTGCAGGCGGTCCTCGACCGGGACATCACCCACCGCGCGCAGACCATCGCCCGCCACGGCGTCGGCGGGGTGCTCGGCAGCCTGCACCCGACCATCGGCTGGGCCGGCGACGCGATCACCGTCGTCAAGCCGTTCGACGGCGAGGCCGACATCTCCGGCCGGGAGCTGGTCCTCGCGCCGGGCGTGCTCAGCTGGCCCGGCACCAGCATCCAGATCGACGTCCCCGGCCAGGTCGTCCTCTGCTACCCGGCGCACGGCGTCGGGACGGGCGCCGACCACCGGCCGGGCCGGATCGCCCCGGTCGTCGGCGCGGCCCGCGCGGCGCTGCTGGCCGACCTCGAACCGGCGCGGTCGACGGCGGAGCTCGCGTCCCGGACCGGGTACAGCCCGGGCACGGTGTCGTACCACCTGAGCGCGTTGCACCGGGCGGGCCTGGTCACCAAGGTCCGGGACGGGCGGTTCGTGCTCTACCGGCGGACCGCGCAGGCCGTCGCGCTGCTCGAAGGAGCCGTCAGCAGCTGACGTTCGGGGCGATCCAGTCGGCGTACTCGTCCGCCGAGCCGTCACCGCCGTCGTCGACCGCGATGGCCAGCTGCTGCACGCCGGTGACCGGGACCGTCAGCTTCTGCGGTTTCGTGCCGCGCTGGACGATCCCCGTCGCGAACAGCTCCCGGCCGTCGCCCAGCACGCGGAACGCCACCGTCGCCTGCGGGCCCGACGCGTCGTCGACGCCGTACTGGGTCGTGAACGACTTGCACGCCCCGCCCAGGTGCAGGCGGATCACCGACGGCGCGTGCACGCCGATCCCGCTGTTGGGCTGGTAGCCCACGCCGCCGACGGCCATCGCCCGCCCGTTGGCCACGCTGCCGCGTTCCACCGGCCCGAGCCCGTTTTCCGAATACAGCCAGGGCCGCGTGCTGAGGTAGGTCGTCCCGGTGCCCGGCGCGGTCACCAGTGGTGCCTCGGCGGAGCCCGCCGCGGACCGCGGGCCGAACTCGCTCGTGTAGCCGCCGCTCACCCCGACCAGCACCTTCGCGGCCGGTGCCGCGGTCGGCCGCAGCGTGATTTCGCGCGTCACCGTGCTGCCGGGGGAGACCCGCGGGACGTCGACCTGCGCGGGGCCGTCCAGCGCCCACCCGGACGGCACGGTGATCGTGTAGCGCGCGTCGGTGATCGGGGTGTCGCCGTCGTTGGTCAGCGTCACGGTGCCCGGCACCGCCTGGCCGGCCAGGAACCCCTCGGGCAGCTCGACCCCGAGCGTCACCAGCGGTTCGGCGGGGGACGGCTGACCGGGCCACACGCGGAAGAAAATCCCGGAGTTCGCGCGCGTGGACGTGCGCAGCGTGCCGGTGCTGGTCAGCTCGGCGCCGGTCCACAGGTCGCGGACCCGGTAGGCCGGCGCGGCCGCGACGCCGGATTCCGCGAGGTCGAACGCGATCGTCCGGGCGACCGGGCCGCGGTTGAGCAGCAGCACCGCGACCGAGCCGTCGGACATCGGCTTCGCCCAGATCTCGCCGTCGGACAGGTCGCGGACCTTGCGTCCCGGCGTGCCGGACCAGTCCTGGTCGACCGCGATCACGTCCCGGTTGGCGATCGTGTCCAGCGGGAACGACTCGTTCGGCATCAGCGGCGCGTTCAGGAGTGCCCACAACGAGAACTGCGCGCGCCGCACCCAGGGGTCGACGATGCTGAAGTTGAGGTAGCCCGGATCGCTCCAGCCGCCGGGGCCGGTGTGCCCGGCCAGCGGGATCTGCTTGTCCACGGCCAGCATCGCGGACGGGAAGTTGTCCGGGAGGTCGCTGGTGAGCTGCCAAGTCTGTGCGCCCGCGCCGGGCGCCCACTCCCACTGGCGGTAGTTCGCCGCGAAGGTGTCGATCATGGCGAGCAGGATCGGCCGTCCGGTGGCTTTGAGCGCGTCGCTCATCTTCCTGGTGGCCGCCGCGACGCCGTTCTCGCCACCGCACGTGTCGTATTCGAGGTAGTCGACGCCCCAGGCCGCGAACGTTTGCGCGTCCAGTTCCTCGTGGTCGCGGGAGCCGGGCATGGCGCTGCCGCAGACGAGCGCGCCGGTGCCGCTGTGCAGCCCGAACTTGAGGCCGTTGGCGTGCACGTAGGCGATGAGCCCGGGCAGGTCCGGGTACTTGGCGGTGTCCGGCTGGAGCTTCCCGTCGGCCGAACGAGTCTTGGTCGCCCAGCACCCCGCGATGTTGACGTAGCTGTAGCCGGCGTCCTTCAGGCCGCTGGTGACCAGCATGTCGACCGCCGCGCGGACCTTGGCGTCGTCGATCCGCGGGCACTGGTTCCAGCCGCGGGACCACGAGATGCCCATCGGCGGCTTCGCGGCGATGACCGGCTCGTCGGCGGCGGCCGGGGCGGCGATCGCCGTGCCGAGGGTGAGGAGGGTGAGCAGCAGGACCCCGAACCGTCGCATGGGTTCCCTCTCCGGGACTGCGGACAAGATCTCCAGGGTGACGTGGGGCCGAACCGGGCATCAGGGCAGAAATGCCGCCCCCGGACGAGTGGCCTCCCGCGGCGGTCGGTGGGTGAATTCCCGAGGCGCGCCCGGGTAGAAAGGGACCGGACGCCGAGACGAGGAGCCATCGATGCCCCCTGCTGTTCGACCGCTGGACGGGATCAAGGTCGTCGACCTCTCCCGCATCCTGGCCGGGCCGTACTGCACCCAGTACCTCGGTGAGATGGGCGCGGACGTGGTGAAGGTCGAGCCGCCGGGCCACGGCGACGACACCCGCGGCTGGGGCCCGCCGTTCGTCGGCGACGAGGCCGTCTACTACCTGGCGGCGAACCGGAACAAGCGCGGCATCGTGCTCGACCTCAAGACCGACCGCGGCCGGGAAGCGCTCCGGCGGCTGGTCGCGGACGCCGACGTCCTGGTCGAGAACTTCCGCCCGGGCACGCTCGAGAAGTGGGGCATCGGGTACGAGGCGTTGTCCGCGCTCAACCCGCGGCTGATCCATGTGTCGATCACCGGGTTCGGCCAGACCGGGCCGTACCGCGACCGCGCGGGGTACGACCTGGTGGCGCAGGCCCTCGGCGGCGTGATGTCGCTGACCGGCGAGCCGGACGGCGCACCGGCGAAGGTCGGGCTGCCGGTGGCGGACCTGAACGCGGGGACGTGGGCGATCATCGGCGTCCTGATGGCGCTGCAGGCCCGGCACACGACCGGCCGCGGCCAGTACCTCGATGTGTCCCTATTGGACAGTCAGCTGGCTTGGCACGTGTACGCGGCGGGCGCGGTGTTCTACGACGCGCCCCGCCCCCGCCGGATGGGTTCGGCGCACCCGAGCATCGTCCCGTACCAGGGTTACCACGTCGCCGACGGCTGGCTGGTCATCGCGGTCGGCAGCGAGAAGCTGTGGCACGCATTCTGCGGCGTGCTCGGCCTGGACATCGCGGCCGACCCGCGGTTCTCGTCGAACGCGCTTCGCGCCGCCCACCGCGACGAGCTGAACGCACTGCTGGAGCCGGCGCTCCGGACGCGCACGGCAGCGGAGTGGATGAAGGCGTTCGACGCGGCGGGCATCCCGGCGGCGCCGATCAACGAGATCGACGACGTCTACGCGGACCCGTGGGCGGCCGCGCGCGAGCAGGTGGTCCGGCTGCCGCACCCGACGGTGGGGACGTACGTGGGCACGGGCTTCCCGGTGAAGGCGTCGGACACCCCGGCGCGGCCGACGTCCGCCCCGCCGACCCTGGGCCAGCACACCGAGGAGGTGCTGGCCGAGCTGGGGTACTCACCCGAGGAGATCGCGGAGTTCCTGGACTGATGGTAGGGATGGGGGCAGGACTGAGGAGGACCGATGGCAGCACAGCACGCCCTGTGGCACCCGTTCGCCGACATGGGCGCGGTCGACGGTGACCGGATGGTCGTCACCCGGGCCGAGGGTTCGTACATCTGGGACGACGCCGGCCGCAGGTACTTCGACGCGACGGCGTCGCTCTGGTATGCGAACTTCGGCCACGGCCGTCCCGAGATCACCGAAGCGGTTTCCCGCCAGCTGGGGGAGCTCGACTCGTGGAACCTGTTCGGCTACAACGCGAACCGCCCGGCGATCGAGCTGGCGGACCGGGTGGCGGCCTTGGCGCCGGAGCCGGGGTCGAAGGTGTTCTTCGGTTCGGGCGGCGGCGACGTCATCGACACGGCGGTGAAGCTGGCCCGCGCGTACTTCGCGCAGACGGGGCGGCCGGAGAAGGTCCACGTGATCGGCCGGGCGCAGGGCTACCACGGAACCCACGGTTTCGGCACGGCGGTGGGCGGCATCCCGGCGAACGCGGCGGGTGTGGGCCCGCAGCCGCCTTCGTTTTCCCACGTGGCATATGACGATGCGACGGCGCTGGAGGCGGAGATCGAGCGCGTGGGTGCGTCGCGGGTGGCGGCGTTCTTCTGCGAGCCGGTGATCGGCGCGGGCGGCGTGCTGCTGCCGCCGGAGGGCTACCTCGAGGAGGTGGCGGCGATCTGCCGCCGGCACGAGGTGCTGTTCGTCGCGGACTGCGTGATCGCGGCCTGGGGCCGGCTGGGCACGTGGTTCGGGATCGACCGGTGGCCGGTGCGGCCGGACATGATCACGACGGCCAAGGGCATCACGGGCGGAACGATCCCGCTGGGAGCGCTGGTGGTGGCGCCGAAGGTGGCATCGCCGTTCTTCACGGGGGCACCGGGAGCCCCGATCTTCCGCCACGGCCCGACGTACGCGGGGCACCCGGTGGCGTGCGCGGCGGGCTTGGCCACGTTGGACATCTACGAGCGCGACGGCTTGATCCCGCGCGGCCGCGAGCTGGAGAAACCCCTGGCGGACGCGGTATCGGGAGTGGCGGGGCATCCGCTGGTCGCCGAGGTGCGGGCGGGCCTGGGCTTCTTGGCGGCGGTGGAGCTGAGCGCAGAGCTGCTCGACGCCGACCCGGGGGCACCGGTGAAGCTCCAGCGAGCCTGCCGCGACGAGGGTGTGATCGTGCGCAACCTCGGGCGCGGGGTGGCGGTGTCACCGCCATTGGTGGCGGCGGAGCCGGAGCTGGATCTGCTGGCGGCGGCGTTGCCGAAGGCACTGGACCGCCTGGCGGCGCAGGTGTGAGGTCGCGAATGACTTGTTCGCGACGCTTGTGCTGGTGACGGCTGAGCGGAACCCGCGTGCTTCGGCGCGGGACTGGCGTGCTCCGGCGCGGGACTGGCGTGCTCCAGCGCGGGACTGGCGTGTCCCGGCGCGGGACTGGCGTGCTTCGGCGCGGGACCGGCGTGCTCCGGCGCGGGACCGGCGTGCTCCGGCGCGGGACTGGCGTGATTGGAACCGGAACTCACCAAGCCGGCGGCGGCCCCCAGCCCGCCGCCGACCTAGCCTCGTCCCGGTCCCGGTCCCGGTCCCGGTCCCGGTCCCGGTCCCGGTCCCGGCCCTCACGAAACGCAGAACTCGTTCCCCTCCGGGTCGGCCATCGTCACCCAGCTGTGTGGCCCCTGCCGGCCTCGCCACAGGAACTCCGCGCCGCGCGCCTTCAGCTTCTCGACCGATTCCTCGACGTTGTCCGCGCCCACCCACACGTCCAGGTGGAGGCGGTTCTTCACCGTCTTGGCCTCCGGGACCTCCTGGAACAGGATCCGCCGGGGCGGGCCCTCCGGTGGCGAGTCCGGGTGCCGGATGCCCGCTCCCGCTTTCCACACCAGCGACCCCCGGTACGTCCGGGTTTCCTCCTCCGTCGCGTACCCCTTCGCGATCATCTCGCGGACGAAGTCCGCGTCCGTCGGTTCCACGGACCAGCCGAGCGTCTCGGCCCACCAGTCGGCGAGCACGTGCGGGTCGGCCGAATCCACCACTACCTGGAAGTCATGCGCCATACCGGCACGTTAACGACCGAGTCCGACATTTTCCGGAGCATCGGGTCCTCGGGGACGACCGTGAAGCGCCACTTGTCCACGCCGCCGCCCATGATCTCGGCGTACCGGCGGGCCCCGTCCGCGTTGGCGAACCGGACCTGCTGGCCGTTCGTCAGGTGGGTGATCTTGACCGCCACGACTGCCTCCCGAAGTTGGTGGGCCGGCCCTCGGAGCTTCCCCCTCCGGGACCGGCAAGGCACAGTAGAACACATGTTCGACCGCCCGCGCCACTCTCTCCCTCAACTAGGGGACCAACAGGGCAAAGACCAGGTCAGAGCGGGCGAACCATGGCCATCCGCGGCCAGGCGTCGAGGCCGCGGGCGATCTCGGCCCGGCGGATCGAGCGCAGTCCGTCGCCGATTTCCGCTTCCGGGACGACCCGGAACCCCAGCCGTTCGTAGTACGGCGCGTTCCACGGCACGGTTTCGAACGTCGTGAGCGTCAACGCCGGCAATCCGCGCGCACGGGCCCACTCCGCCAGCGTCTCGATCAGCGCGCGGCCGATTCCCCGCCGCGCGTGCGACGGCCGGACCGACACCTGCTCGATGTGCGCGCACCCGTCGACGACCTCGGCGATCAGGTAGGCCACCGGCCGGTCCGCGGAGTCGACGCTCACCCAAGCGCGGCCCGCCGCCTGGAAAACCGCCAGCGACTCCACCGAACCCGGGTCTTCGTCGGCGATCGCCGCCATGTCGACGTCGCGGAAGAGTGCCCCGGCCTCCCGCTCGACGTCGACGAGCGCGGGCAGGTCGTCGGGGCGCGCGAGACGGATCACCCGGGTAGTTCTACGCGCCCGCGCGGATTTCTCACACCGAATAAGACGCGATCGCCCGCTGGATGCGGACCGCGTACTCCTGCAGGGCGGTGATCGCCGTCTGCCGGGCCTCTTCGGTGATCCGGGCGGCCGGGCCGGCCAGGCTCAGCACGGTGGGCCGCCTGCCGATCGTCTGCACCGGCACCGAACAGGCCCAGACGCCCTCGTCGAGTTCTCCCGAGCTGACCGCGTACCGGTTCTCCAGCGCCTGCTTCAGCTCGTCACGCACCGCCGTGCCGCGCTGCGCGACGATCGACGCCCACCGCTGGTCACGCTCGATCTCCGGCAGCAGCGCGAGCAGCATCTTGCCGGACGCGCCGACGCCGAGCGGCAGCGAATGCCCCGGCTCGAACGTGAACCGCATGGCGCGGTCGCACTCGACGCGGTCCGCGCACACGGCGGCGTCGCCGAACCGCTGGAACAGCATCACCGTCTCGCCGAGCTCCCGCGCGGCCTCCTCCATGGCCGGCCGCGCCAGCTGCACCATGTCGTTGGCGAGCTGGGCGGCCCGCGCCAGCGGCATCACCTGGCTCGTCAGGTGGTAGTGGCCGGCCCGGCCCTCCTCGAGCAGCTGCAGCTCCTTGAGCAGGGCCACGTACCGGTAGGTCGTCGCCACCGGGGTGCCGATCGTCGCGGCCAGCTCGGCGACGCTCGCCTCCCACCGGCGCTCCGAAAAGGCCAGCAGCAACTGGAGGACCTTGCGCGAACTGCTGGCACCCGGGGTGCGGCGGGGGGAAGTGGTGGCGGAACCGTCGACGGTACTGACGGCAGGCGTCATCGTGACCTCTCGGTGAGACAAAAACGACCTTCGCTATCACACGGGGTGAATAAATTAGCACGTAGTGTGAAAGGAAGGCCAGCAATGGCCCGGAATAGGGCCATCGCCGGGCGCACCGGACATCACATGGTGAGAAACTCGCCCGGTTTCGTCACCACGGGTGACTCGACGTACAGGCCGCGGTACTCGTCCTGGATCCCCGAGTTGTGCACCTGCAGCGCGAGCGGGCCGACGCGCCCGGCCGTCCGGTCGGTGAACTGCAGCACTTCGACGCCCTTGCAGGTGATCGCCGTGCCGGTGAGCGGGCAGCAGGCCATCCGCGCGACCCCGGTGGCGGCGTCGCCGATCAGTTCGCACTGGGCCCACTTCTTGATGTCGATGGTGGTGTGCGGCAGTTGCCGGAACAGTTTCCCGCCGCCGTTGTTGTGCCCCGGCCGGTAGTCCCAATGTCCCCCGTTCGGCGGTTGGAACTGGATGGCGCTCAGTGCGTCGCGGATCGGGTCGGTGGTGCCCCAGATCAGCACGGTCGGTTTGTGGTTGCCCTTGACCTGCCGGACATTGAATATCCACCGAAACGTGCCGACCTGCTGTTTGTTGTAGTACAACCAGCCGCGCGCGGTGCCATTGCCGTGGATGACGCCGGTTTTCGCCGACCAGAGCCCGGCTTTCGACGACGTCCACGCGCTCAGGTCGGTTCCGTCGAACATCGAGACCAGATTCGGGTCACCGTAAGGGTTTTCGGCCGCCGCGGCCGGCGTCGGGACCGAAGCCGCGACGATGCCCGCGGCCACCACGCCGAGAAGCTTCCGGAACATCCTGCCGTCCTCTCGTCGAACGCGGATCGAGGGTTCGGACGGCGGATTTTCACGTTAGGAGCGGCCCGGGCCGGGCGTCAACCACGGTCCCGGTCACCGGTGAGGAACGGCGTCAGCAGGCCGGGGACGGCCCGGTCGGCGAGCGCCAGCCCGTCGGCCTCGCCGACGTCGAGCACCTGGTACTTCCCCTTGCCCGCGGCGACCGGCGCGATCAGCGTGACCAGCCCGGCCCGGCGCTGGAAGTACGAGCGTTCGACGACGATCCCGGTCATCCCGTCGCAGCGGACGGCCGCCGTGCCGCGGTCCAGCGAACCCGACCGCGTCACGAGGTACCGGCCGGTGAGGGCGTGGCCGAGGCCGCGGTAGCGGTCCCAGCCGACGAGCGCGGCGACCGGCACCAGCACCAGCGCGACCTGCCACGGCCAGTCCGGCAGCGCACCGAGCCACGCCAGGCCGTAGAGCGCCGCGGCGAGCAGCAGCACGCTCAGGACGGCCCGGGACAGCCGCCGGTACAGCGCCCGGCGGGGGTGGCGCACCAGCGGCGTCGCGGCCGGGTCCTCACCCAGCACCCGGGCGACGACTTCGTGCGCGCGGGCCAGCGGCGCCGGCGGCAGCAGCAGGCTGCCGCCCTTGTCCGCGCTCTTGCCCTCCCGCAGGCCGGCGGCGATGGCGACGCAGCGGGCGCCACCGGCCAGCCGCAGCGGCAGCGGCTCGCGGATTTCGGCGCCGCGCAGGCGGTCCTCCTCGATCGACACCGACCGCGTGGTGATCAGTCCGCGCCGGATGTGCAGCGTGCCGGCGGGCTCCCGGGTGAGCCGGAAGTTCCAGAACGACAGGACGTACCCGCCGACCGACAGCAGCGAGACGAGCACCAGCAGCCCGACGGCGGCGAGCACCAGGCTCAGCCACACCGGGGTGTCGGCGAAGTGCCCGACGACGGCCTGGACCAGCGAAAACTGGATCGGGTCGAAGTGCAGTTCGTGCGCGAAGTGGTAGACCGTGCCGACCGCCGCACCGACCACGGCCAGCCCGGACAGCGTGAAGGGCGCGTACCGCAGCCACCGCTTGTCGACCGCGGCGATCAGCTGCTCCGGCGGCGCGGCGGCCTCCTCGGAAACGACCTCGGCCTTGCGGTGCAGCAGGAGCGTCCGCAGCCGCTGGGCCTCGGCGATGGTGACGGCGTCGAGGACGAGCTCGTCCTTGCCCGGTCCCTTGCCGTGCGAGTGCCGCCCGGTGCCGATCCGCGCGGCGGCCAGCGAGAACAGCCGGTGCTTCGGTTCCGAGGTGACGTCGACCGTGCGGATCCGGTCGCGCGGGATGGCCCGGTGCTTGCGCTGCAGCAGCCCGGTGCGCCACTCGACCTGCGCCTCGGTGATCCGGTAGCGGGAGGTCAGCACGTGCGAGACGCCGGTGAACACGGCGATCGCGGTGAACACGAGACCGATCCACTGCCACGGTTCGCCGTGGCCGAACAGCAGCGCGCCCAGCAGCACCGGCAGCGACTTCACCAGGTCCAGCACCGGGCGGATGAGCAGCATGCGCCGGTCGAGGTGGTGCCACGGCGCGTCCTGCGTGCCCTCGGCGGGCGGGGTGATCACTTCGGCGGTGCTTTCTGCCGCCTCCGCGGGGAAGAGGGCGTCGGCGGGGCTCACGTCGCATCGCCCCGCACGGCCTGGGTCGTCTTCGTGAGCTCGTCGGCCAGGGCGAGCGCGCGGTCGTGCGCCAGGCCCGAGATCCGCAGCGGGCCCGCCGCGGACGCCGTCGTGACGGTGATCTTCGCCAGCCCGAACAGCTGCTCGAAGGGGTCGCGCTCGATGTCGACGGTCTGGATCCGCGAGACCGGCGCGATCCGCCACTCCTGCTTCAGCCAGCCCGACTGGGTGTAGACGGCCTCGTCGGTGACCTCCCAGCGGTGCACCCGGTAGCGCCACTGCGGCATCACGATCAGGTGCAGCGGACCGAGCACGCAGGAGAGCACGAGGGTCACGGTCAGGAACGACGGCGCGTCGTCGCTGGTCACGACGATGAGCGCCTGCACGCCGATGAGGATGATCCACAGGATCGACGCGGTCACCGTCCAGTAGCCGATGGCCCGGCGGCTGACCCGGTGCGCCGGCGGCCGCAGCCGCAGCGCCGTGTTCGTGGTGTGTTCGCTCACGGGTCAAGCGTGCCCGATCGGTGCCTTGCGCGCCCACGACAGTTGTCACGATGGCGATCCGAACCGGCCTCGAACGCGTGGCGTTACGATCGGCGACACCGTCGGCGGAATGGAATCCCACCCGGGGTGTGTTGTGCTTGACGGATTGGTATAGCGGCGATCAGGAGGATCAGGTGGGACTCGATCCCGACGACCTGTACGAGGTGGACTCGGACGTCCCCGACCTGACCGGGGCGGTGCTGCTGCACCACTTCGAGGGGTTCATGGACGCCGGCTCGGCGGGCCGTCTGCTGGCGGAGCACCTCCTGGGCGGCGAGCACCGGGTGGTCGCCCGTTTCGACGTCGACCGGCTCATCGACTACCGCTCGCGGCGGCCGACGATGACCTACGCGGTCGACCACTGGGAGGACTACGACGCGCCCGAGCTGGTGGTGCACCTGCTGCACGACGCCGACGGCACGCCGTTCCTGCTGCTGTCGGGCCCGGAGCCGGACCACGACTGGGAGCGGTTCAGCGCGGCGGTCCGGAACCTGGTCGAGCGCTGGGGCGTCCGGCTGACGGCCGGCTTCCACGGCATCCCGATGGGCGCGCCGCACACCCGCCCGCTCGGCGTCACCGCGCACGCGACCCGCAAGGACCTGGTCGTCGACAACCAGCAGCTGCCGAACCGGCTGCAGGTGCCGGGCAGCCTCGCCGCGCTGCTGGAGTACCGGCTCGGCGAGTGGGGCCACGACGCGATGGGCTTCGCCGCGCACGTGCCGCACTACCTGGCGCAATCGACGTACCCGGCGGCGTCGCTGATCGTGCTCGACGCGCTGAGCCGGGCGACCGGGCTGAGCCTGCCCGAGGGCGAGCTGCGCGCGGCCGCGGACCTGGCGGACGCCGAGATCAACCGGCAGGTCGCGGAGTCCGACGAGATCGCCGACGTCGTCCGCGCCCTGGAGCGGCAGTACGACACGTTCATCGAGGCGTCCGACCGGGGCAGCCTGCTGGCGGAGTCGGTCGAGCACATGCCGACGGCGGAGGAGCTCGGTTCGCAGTTCGAGCGGTTCCTCGCGGAGCAGAACGGCGGCGACGGCCCCGAGCGCGGATGACGCGCTACGACGAGATCGGCGTCGGTTACGCACTGGGCCGGCGGACGGACCCGCGCTGGCTCTCGCCGGTGCTGTCGGCGCTGGGTCCCGCGGCGTCGGTGCTGGACGTCGGCTCGGGGACGGGCTCGTACGAGCCGCCCTCGCGGCACGTCGTGGCGGTCGAGCCGTCGGCGGAGATGATCCGGCAGCGCGCGACGGGGGCGGCGCCGGTGGTCCGGGCGGTCGCGGAGGCGCTGCCGTTCGCGTCGGACACGTTCGACGCGGCGCTGGCGGTGCTGACGGTGCACCACTGGCCGGATTGGCGCGCGGGTGTGCGCGAGCTGCGCCGGGTCGCCGCCCGTCAGGTCGTCCTGGCGTACGACACGGCGCTGCACAGCGACTTCTGGTTCGTGCGGGAGTACGTGCCGGAGATCGCCGCGCTGGAAGCGTCCCGCCCTTCGGCGCCGGAGATCGCGGACTTCCTCGGCGCGTCGGCGGTGGTGCCGTTGCCGGTGCCGTGGGATTTCACGGACGGGGTGTTCCCGGCGTACTGGCGCCGGCCGGAGGCGTACCTGGACCCGGGGGTGCGCCAATCGTGCTCGGCCCTGGCCCAGACCTCGCCGGCGGCGGTCTCGCGGGGGATCGCGCGGTTGCGGGAGGACCTGGAGTCGGGGCGGTGGCACGCGGACCACGCGGACCTGCTCGACCTGCCGGAGTGGGACGCGGGTTTCCGGCTGATCGTGGCCTAGCCGTGGCAGCCTTCTTCGTTCAACGGCCCGAACGAAGGCAGCAGCAGCCCGCACAGGTACCCGTCGATCCAGCGCCCGTTCCCCGCGAGGTTCGTCCCCAGCCGCACGAACGGCGCGAACCCCCGGATCCCGGCGGCCAGCGCGTCCTGGTTGCGCTGCAGCATCGACGTCAGCTGGTCCAGCTGGGTCAGCAACGGCCCGACCGGTGACTCCCCGATGAGCCCCGACAACTCCGACGACAACCGCCGCGAGCCGTCCAGCAGCCGAGTGATCGCCGCTTCGCGGTTGCTCACCGAGGCGAGCAGGTCGTTGCCGTCCTCGAGGAGCCGGCGAACCGCCGCGTCGCGGTCGACGAGAGTCTGCGAAATCACGCGTGTATTGCCCAGCAACGCAGCCAGCTGCCGGTCGCGCGCGGCGAGCGAGTCCGAAAGCCGTGAGAGCCCGGTAAGGGCGGCGCGAACGCTCTGCGGAGTGTTTGCCAGCGTCGCCGAAAGCGTGTCGAAGCTGCGAGCCAGCCGCGTGGTGTCGATACGGTCCACTGTGGACGAAAGCTCGCCGAACGCCGCGAGGATGTCGTACGGCACCTTCGTGCGCGACCGCGGGATCGGCGACCCCGGGTCGAGCGTGCCCTCGCCCTGCGGGTCGAGCGCGAGGTACTTCTGGCCCAGCACCGTCTTCAGCCGGATCGCCGCGCCCGTCGCGTCGCCGAGCCAAGCTCCCTTGGCCCGGAACGAAACCAGCACGTGGTCGCCGCGCAGGCGCACGTCCGACACGCGCCCCACCTCGACGCCGGCGATGCGGACGTCGTTGCCGGCACTCAGCCCGGCCGCTTCGGTGAACTCGGCCGCGTAGGTCGTCCCGTCGCCGAGTACCGGCAGGGAGCGCGCGTTCAGCGCCGTCACCACGCCCAGGGCCAGCACGGCCAGGCCCGCGACGGCCGTCCTGACCGGATTTGACATGGCGTCAAGAGTGACCCACCTCACGCCGGTGGAGTTGCCCCGGTGGGGCGGACACGGGGTTTTCAGGCAGCTGGGGCTTGACGATAGTTGGTTCGGGTTTCGGCTGGGGTGTGGTGGCCGTTG
>NZ_JBSGJD010000015.1:0-71977 GCF_053605405.1 Amycolatopsis sp. NPDC003861 | reverse complement strand
CCAGCGGCGACCGCGGCGGCTCGGGTGCCTGCCGGGCGAGCCAGGTCCGGTGCGCTTCGCCCAGCCGCTCGCGCAGCCACGCCACCGTGACGTCCTCCGGGTGCGTGCGCAGGATGTGTGCCCGGGCGGCGGCCCCGCGCCGGCGGGCTTCGGCCGGGTCGTCCGCGACGGCGCGCATGGCCTCGGCGGCCGCGTCGAGGTCCGGGTCGGCCCACCGGCCGTCACTGCGGTAGGGCGGCCAGCCCGGGCCGACGCCGGTCATCGTGAACGGCACCGGCCAGCCGGACTCCGGACCGAAGAACTCGGTCGTGCTCGAGTAGTCCGTCGCGATCACCGGCAGCCCCCTGACCATCGCCTCGGCCACCGTCAGCCCGAACCCCTCGCTCCGGTGCAGTGACACGTAGGCGTCGGTCCTGGCATACAACGTGTCGAGTTCGGCGACGGTGAGGTACCGCTCCACGAGCTCGATCCGCGCGTCGCCGTCGATCGCGCGCCGCAGCCGTTCGACCGCCGCGGTGTTCCGCCGCCCGTTGGTCGCCTTCAGCACGAGCCGGACGTCTTCGCGGCCCGGGAAGGCGCGGCGGAAGGCCTCGACGACCCCCCACGGGTTCTTCCGGCCGCCGGTCGAATTGAAGTCGAAGACGAACAGGAACCGGGTGGTCCCATCTGGTTCCCGGGTGGCCGGGCCGGGGTCGGGCACCGGCACCGGAATGGTCCGGACCGGGACCGGCGAGTGCGCCGCGATCGCCCGGGTGGCGAACTCGCTGGGCGTCCAGACCTCGTCGACGAAGGCGAACCCGTCGTGCATCCCGGCCGGGAAGTCCTCGAGTTCCCAGGCCCACAGCCCGATCCGGTAGCGACCGGCGGTGGCGTCCGGGTGGCTGTCGACGACCACCCGCGTGAAGTCGGAGTTGACCGTCAGCAGGCTGACCCCGAACCGCGGCGGGCCGACGCTGTCCGGCGCGGCGAGCCCGGTGCGGACCGAGCCGGCGATGGACCGCTCTTCGACGACCGACACCAGCGGGATGCCGGCCCGGACGATCATCCGCTGGATCAGCCGGGCCATCTCGCCGAGCCCGAGTTCGGCGGTGAGGAAGCCGACGACGTTGACGCCGAAGTCGCCGACCGGCGCCAGCGGTGCCGCGGCGGGGACCGGAAGCGCCCACTCGGGCAACAGGCCTTCGGCGACGCCGTGGGTCGCGCACCACTGCCGGAAGCCGGGCGCGCTTTCGCCGCGGGGGTGGGGGAACACCGCCTGCAGGTCGACGCGGGCGCGCCAGACCTCGGCCGCCAGCCGCGTCATCCCGCCCGCGGCGTCGACCGGGTTCGCCGGCTCGGTCAGCCACTCCCGGAATGCGCGGCCCCCGTCGTCGCCGAAGGGGTGCGGCGGCAGCTTTTCGGCCGGCTGGCCCGGTGTTTCCGTCCGTACCCAGGCGTCGTGGTAGAGCTGCCGCATCTGCGGGGTGAGCGGCGAACCGTCCGGCAGCGCGGAAAACCGGCTTTCGCCGGGCCGGCCCGGGCCGACGCGGTCGCCGTAGGCGTCACACATCCGCCGCAGCACCGGATCCGCGGAGAGCCGCACCCGTGGCTGGGTCGCGCAGTCTGCCGACAGCAGCCAGGGCGCTTCGGGGTCGTAGCCGCGGAAGGCGAGGAACCGGCTTTCCGACGGCGAGCGTTCGTGCAGGTTCCAATAGCCGACGGCGAGCCCGGGATCGCGGACGACCAGGTGCTCGAACGGACCGGGCAGCAGGTCCGGCCACCGCCAGGTCGCCGCCGTCCGGTGCGGTGGCCGCCGGCGGGCTTGGTCGGCCCAGTGGTCGAGGAACGGCCGCGCGGCGGGCCCGGCGGCGAGGAAGCCGTCGTAGACGCCCGGGACGTCCTCGGGTTCGAGACCGTCCCGCGGGAGCGGGGCCAGCAGCGCCGCCGCGACGACGACACCGTGGTCCGCCGCGAGCGCGCTGACGTCCTCGAACGGCGCGTGGACCTCGATGTCGGCGTCCAGCAGGACCGCGACGTCGAACCGCTCGAGCAGGCTGCGCAGCAGGAGCGGCCGCAGGACGTCCGCCAGGTCGGCGCCGTCGTGGCAGGTGACCAGCCGGAAGTACTCCTCCGGATCGAGGTCCAGCTCGCCGGGTGCGGCGCCGTCGTCGGCCACGAGCACGGTGAACTCGTGCCCGGGGTGGTGTGCGCGGTACGACGCGGCGAGCACCTCGGCGGCCCCCAGGCGCTCCCGGGTGACCACGGTGCAGGCGACGAACCGGCGAGCCGCCATGTCAGCCGTTGGCGGGCAGCTCTGCCAGCTGCTTCGCGAGGATCTCGTCGAAGGCCTGCGAGACCCCGGCCATGTCCGCCCCGTTCACCTGCACGCGGACCACGGTCTGCTTGTGCACGTAGTGGGCCCGGATCAGGGCGCTGCCGTCTTCCTTGACGAGCTGCACGACGTCGACGTTCGGCGGCGTCGTGCCGGTGTACTTCGTGAGCTTGTACTTCGCCTGCAGCGTCCCGAGTTTCTCGACCGCGTTGGCCGCGGCCGACGCCCCGGAGGTCTTCGCGGTGACCACGACGACGGTCACGCCGGAGGGCAGGTTCGACACCGACATCCGCGCGGTGGTCGGGTTCGCCGCGGAGAGGGCGTCGTTCTCCTCGTCGGTGAGGACCTTGCGCGCCTCGAAGTCGTCGAACTTCGCGAAGTCGGTGGTTTCCTTGACGTCGCCGGGGAGCTTGGCGATCTCGAGGTCGTCCTTCGGCTTCTGGGTCGGGGGCGGCGGCGCGGTGGACGACTGCGCGGCCGGCGGCGTCGGCTCGTTGCCGTTGCCGGAGAAGAGGAAGTAGCCGCCGACGCCGAGCCCGGCCAGCACGACGACCGCGACGACGATCGCGATGATCTTCTTGCCGCCCTTGGCCGGGGTCGTCTCGAACGACGGTTCCGGCCCCTGGCCGACCCAGCTCGTGTCGGCGGGGAAGTCCGAACCGCCCCACGGGGTGTTCGTGTTCTGCGCGGGCGCGGCCCACGGCATCTGCTGGTTGGGGCCGGACAGGTGCGGCGGTGGCGCGTACTGCGGCTGCTGGGCCGGGAACCCGCCCGAACCGTGGCCGCCCGGGTGGTACCCGCCGGCGGTGGCCTGCGGCGGCACGCCCGGCACGACCTGCGTGCGCTCGGCGTCGCCCTGGCCGGCCGGCGCCCAGCCCTGCGGCGGGGGACCCTGCGGGACGGCCTGGGTGCGTTCGCCGTCGAAGGAGGTGTTGACGATCTGGGTCTGGTCGCCCGACGGCGCGGCCGGGGCCTGCGGCTGGCCGGGAGGCGGCGTCACCGGGGCGATGATGTGAGTGCTCTCCGACTCACTGGACCCGGTCTGGCTCGCCTGGGGATCGACGTTGACCGCCGCGGACAGCACGCTGTCTCGCCGCAGCCGGTAGTCGTCGGCCGAAATCTGACCCGCGGCCAGCTCTTCGTCCAACTGGCGTAGTTGCTCCTGCCAGGACAAACCGGGCCCCCTTCTCGTCAGCGTTGCCAGCCCAGCCAGCTCCCGCATCATTGTGCACTCAGCCCGGCCCGCCGAGGTCGGAAGGGTCGGTTCGGGGTCAGCTGACCGGGAGGACCGCCTCGAGCGCGTCCACGGCCTTGTCCAGTTCGCTGCTCAGCCCGGCCTGCCCGCGGTCCGGCTCGGCGATCCCGATGCTGACGACGTTGTTGCCGGAGCCGTACCAGGTGGTGTTCAGGAAGGTGTCGCGATCCTTCCCCGACACCGTGCGCAACGCCGACTGGACCGACCGGAAGCCGCCCGCCAGCGCGTCCTGGTAGAGCTTCTCGACGACGGCCTGCGCGTTGGCCGGGCTGCCCGTAGGCACGACCAGGACCAGGTACGAGACGTCGCCGTCGGCGGCGCCCCGGTAGATCACCTTGCCCGCCCCGTTCGCGCTCAGCAGGTCCGCCGTCGACGCCGGGTAGAGCCCCAGCTCCAGGCCCTTGGCCACGGACATCGTCGAGTTGTTCGGGTTCTGCTTGCCCGGCATCTGCGGCACCCGCTCGTCCAGCGGCGGGGTGCGGACGGCGTCGGAGCCGGACGACGGCGCGCTCGACGGCGAGGCCGCCTGGTCCGAGCCGGAACCGGAACCGAGCCACGCGATCCCGCCGGCGATCATCGCCAGCACCAGCAGCACGCCGAGGGCGACGAAGAGCCGGACCGGACGCCGGCGGCCGGCCGATTCGTCCCAGCGGTGCTTGCCCGCCTCGTCCGGCGGCGGCGCCTCCGGCCGGGGCGGTGCCTGCTCCCCGCGCGGGTGCGTCGGCGGGAACCGGCTGAGCTGCGGCCGGTCCGGCAGCGGGCCCTCGACGCTCAGGTACCGCGTCGGGTTGATGTCCGCCGGGCTCGGCGCCGTGGTCAGGTGGTCCGCGACAGCGGGCACCCCGGGCCCGGTGCGCTGCCACGGCGGCGCGGGCAGCGGCGGGCGGACCTGCGGCCGGGACGGCTGGTAGCCCTGCGGGTTCGACGGCGGTTCCTGCCGTTGCGCCGGCAGGGCCTCCGTCGGCGCCGCGGGGTTCTTGCTCTGCCACGCGGTCGCGGGCCGGCGCAGGGGCGACGGGACGGGCGAGGCCACCGTCGAACCGGAAGCCTGCGCGAGCAGCTCGTCCCGCTGCTTGCGGTGGGCGGCGGGCTCGATGCGCCCCGCCGCCAGGTCCGCGTCCAGCCGGCGCAGGTCGTCCTGCCAGCTCATGAGTAGACCCCCATCCACCGTTCGGGGCATCAGTCTGGCACGCGCGGCCGACCTGAGAAGTTGCTGTTCGAGGTTGATCGGCAACGTAGCGCACGGGACGCCGTTTCGGGAGTCCTCCGCGCGGACGATCCCGAATCGTCGCCGCGGGGGCACCGGGACGTGCCGCCGTCACCCGTCAGGACCCGGAAACTGTCGTACATGTGTTCTAAAATTGGCGTTGTCCAGGGGAGATGCCGCCCGCGACCGCGGGTGGCGTGATGGAGGAAGGCAGGGCCATGGCCTACATCACCCTGTCCACGTTCGTGGGCTACAGCGCGAGTTCCGGGCCGTCGCGGTCGTCGTTCGTCCGGCGGCAGCGCCGTCAGTACGAAGATCCGGCGCGCGCGGCGTTCAACTACTACCGGCGGGCGGCCAACGCGGTCCGCTCCGGCCGGGCGGCCAACCAGGACGAGGTGGCACTGCGCGCCCTCGTCAACGCCGCCGACGAGCGGACGAAGCCGCACTACGCGGCGATCGCCGAGGGCTGGCTGCAGTACCTCGGTCGCAAGTCGCCGAAGCTGGTCGAGGTCGGGCGCGGCCGGTGCCGGATCGGGGAGCTGGAGATCGGCGTCAGCCCGCAGATGGGGTTGCGCAAGAGCGACGGCCGCCGGTACGCGACCTGGCTCTACTTCAAGGAGGAGCCACTGGCGAAGGCGTCGGCGCAGCTCGCGCTGTGGGTGCTGGAGGAGGCGATGCCGGACATCCTCCCCGGCGGCGAGGCGCTGGTGATCGACGTCCGCCGCGGGAAGGAGTACCAGCTGTCGGCGCGCGACCGGGCCCGGATGCGGCCGTGGGCCCGCAGCGAGGCCTCGGCGTTCCTCACCCTCTGGGACGCGGCCTGACCCGGGGAGGCGCCGGGCGTCGTCCCGGCGCCTCCCCGTCGTGACCAATTGGCCGAACCCACCCGGATGAGTGACACACCTCGCGGCGGACCGGCCGGGACTGGACAAACCGGAGGCCGAACACGAAGCTTTCGCGTGTTCTTCCGCGCCTGGCCGACTCGAGGTCTCAAGTGAATGCTGCCTGGGAAGCCGTCTCCCGCGTCGTCGACGAGCCCGCCTGGTACTGGGTGTACGACAAGCTGGCGTTCTGGCCGAGCACCTACGCGCACGCCTGGCCGGGCTTCCGCGAGCCGGCGCCGTCGCGGACGTGGGACCTTTCGCCCGGGAACCTGGACCGCGCCTCGGCGGAGTTCCGGCTGGGCCCGTACGCGGTCGAGGAGCACCAGGTCGCCACGATCGCGCTGGCCGCGTTCCGCGAGGTCTGCGGCCCGGACGACTGGATGTGGGCGCTGCACTGGCAGCACCAGTCCTACCGCGTCCGCCCGCACCTGATGTCCGGGAGCGCCCGGTGGCCGGTGCCGGTGTTCCCGCGCGCGGACTACCACCTGTTCCTGGCCTCGGACTTCTCGTACGGCACGCTCGGCCACCCCTGGGAGCGGACGCTGTGCGTGTTCGGCGAGAAGCTGGTGCCGGCGTTCGAGCGGCTGGGCGAAGGGGTGCTGTCGAACGTGCTGCGCCGCGACGGGAAGCCGTCGGCGTTGGCCCGCTAGGCCTTGCTACCGTTCTGCGGGTGTTCGAATACCACGGCTGGGTGACCATCCAGGCGACCGCGAGCGGCGACGACGACGCGGCGCTCCTGGAGCGCCTGGTCGACCGCGTGCACCGCGCGATCCGCGACGCGGCCGAGTTCGACCTGGTCGACCTCCGCTGGAGCGCGGGCATCCCGATGCTCCACTTCGGAGGGTTCGACAAGCACGGCGCCCAAGCCGCCGAACTGCTGACGCTCTTCACCCGAGCGGGCGAATTGGCCCCGGGTTCGTACGGCCTGCTCTTCACCTGGGACGACCAGGACACGGAGAACGACAACAATTTCCGCGTCTACCGGATGGCCCGGGGCCAGGTGACCGAGCGCGAAGACCCCCACCTGACCCCGGTGGCCCCCACGATCCTCGACACCTACGAGCTCTGAACCCGCGGCAGCCCCCTGCGGCCTGACGAAGGCCCGGGAGCTCGGCCCGTCCGGGTGAAATGAACAGGGGCCGCGGTCCGGTTTCCCGGACGCACGGCCCCTTGTTCCTGAGCGGATGACGGGATTCGAACCCGCGACCCTCACCTTGGCAAGGTGATGCGCTACCAGCTGCGCTACATCCGCACTGCCTTGCTGATGGGAAGAACTCTATACCCTCGCCGTGAGGGGCTCGTCACCGGGTCCCCCCGTTTCCGGACCGGTGCTTCGGTGTCACAGCTGGCGTACAAGGGGTGACGACGGCTGATTCCCTCCGTATGGTGTCTCCATTCGACCGAATGGGGAGACCTTCGGGGAGGAGGTGCCGGGCCGGATGACCGAGCTGGGCACGGTGCCGCCACCAGCGGCCTCGGAATCCGACGAGCAGGCACTGCTGCAACGGCTCCGCAACGGCGAGGACGCCGCGTTCGGGGAGCTGTTCGAGCTGCACGCCGCCGCGGTCCGCCGGCTCGCGCAGAGCCTGGCGGCCGATCGGTCCGAGGCCGAGGACATCACCGCGGAGACGTTCTTCCGCGTGCTGCAGGCCCTCCGCCGGGGCGCCGGTCCCCGTGACTACGTCCGCGCCTACCTCCTGACCGTCGCCCGCCGGGTGTCGTGGGAGTGGCACGGTGCCCGCCGGGACGTCCCGGTGTCCGACGACGAGCTGACCTTCCGCGCCGGGGCGGGTGCGGACACGCACGCCCGCACGGCCGAGCATTCGCTGATCACGACGGCGTTCACCAGCTTGCCGGAGCGGTGGCGGACGGTGTTGTGGCAGACCGAGGTCGAGGGCGAGCAGCCCGCGATGGTCGCTCCCCACTTCGGGTTGAGTGCGAACGCGACCGCCGCGCTGGCCCGCCGGGCCCGGCAGGGGCTGCGCGCGGCGTACCTGCAGGCGCACCTCTCGGTGAGCCGAGGGCCGGATTCGTGCCGGGCGGTCGTCGAAAAGCTCGGCGGGTTCACCGCGGGCAGCGTCACCGGTGCCGAGGCCGAGCGGATCAAGGCGCACCTGCACGGCTGCGCGTCGTGCCGGGCGACGCAGGACGAGCTCCGGGACGTTTGTTCGTCGCTGCGGGCGCACGCCGGCGTGCTGGTGCTGCTGGTGCCGGCCGCCGCTTCGCTGGGCGGCAGCGGGGTGCTGGCCGGGCTGGGCGCGACGGTCAAGGGCGTGCTGGTCGGGTCGAAGGTGAAGATCGGGCTGGCGCTGGCGTCGACCGCCGCGGTGGGTGCCGTGGGCGTCGCGGCCGGGCCGGTGCTGTTCGGGTCCGGGCCGGTCCAGGACGTCGGGTTGTCCGGCGGGGCGCCCGAGCTCGTCGTGGTGCCGCCGTCGGAGACCCACCACCAGCCGCCACCCCAGGCGCCGCCGGAGCCGCGGATCGGCATCGGCGTGCTGAACGGGCGCGGCACCGGGGCCGCGGTCCCGGCCCGGTCGCGGGGCGGGGAGCGCCAGGTCGCCGCGAACGAAGTCCCGCAGGTGCCGGTGGCCGGGGACGTCCCGGTCTCCGAAGTGGGCGGTGCGGGTGCGCAGCCGGCCCCGCGCGAAGACCTCACGTCGACGACGTACCTGGCGTCCGACCAGCCGCCGACCTCGCCGCGGCTGGACACGTCGAGGCCGGAGATGACGATCACGACCGAGTCCACCGACGAGCCCGTGCCGGAGGACGCCAAGGGGCCCGAGCTGTCGCCGACCGGCCGGCCCGGCAAACCGGTCCCGTCGTCGGACGAGGCGGAGAAGCCGGCGCCGAAGGACGATGAGACCGGAACGACACCGCCCGAACCGTCGACGACCGTGACACCGACATCGGAGAAGCCGTGCCCGGGCAGCGCGTCGTCCGTCACCGGGTCGGGCGAACCGGCGGACGCGACCGCGGCCCCGCCGTCGGGTTCTTGATCAGCGGTGATCTCCTCCGGCGGGCGAGATGTCCGATTCCTCCCTCGCGCGGGCGCGCCGCGGCACGGTAACGTTGAGGACGCTCACCCTGCGGGCGCCCCGGGAGGCAACTGAATGAACCGGCTGGTACGCGGCGAAGACGGCCGCGACTGGGTGGTCCGTGCCCAGATGGAATGGCGCGCACCGGCGACCGCCGACGACTTCGAGCACGACGTGGCGGGCAGCTACGGGCCCGGGATCGCGATGATCGTCGTCACCGCGCTGCTGGCGGTGATCCTCATCGTGTGGACGCCCGACCAGGTCAACGTGCCCGCGTGGGTGCTCCTGGCGCTGCTGCTCGTGGTGCTGTTCTTCCCGCTGCGGTGGATCCTGCGCCGCCCGTGGACCGTGGTCGCGGAGACCGAGGGCGACGTGACGGGGGATCGGCCGTCCGAGCGCTGGGTCGGCACCATCCGCGGCATGTTCACCGTGCAGGGCGAGGTCAAGAAGATCTCCAAGACCATCCAGCGGCACTCGCTGCCGGACTTCGACGGGCCGCTTCACCCGGTCGAGTAGGACACTGGAGCCATGCCCGAGCTACCCGAGGTCGAAGCACTGGCTCACCACCTGCGCGAGAACGCCGTGGGCCGGACGATCTTCCGCATCGATGTCGCATCGCTGAGCGTGCTCAAGACGGCGACACCGCCGTGGACCGAGTTGCACGGCCGCGAGATCACCGGCGCGACCCGGCACGGCAAGCACCTCGACGTCGTGGCCGGCGACCTGCACCTGGTCGTCCACCTGGCCCGCGCGGGCTGGTTGCGCTGGTCCGACGGCCTCGCCGCGGCGCCGCTGAAGCCGGGCAAGGGCCCGATCTCGCTGCGCGTGCACCTCGAGTCCGCCACCGGGCCGGGCTTCGACCTCACCGAAGCGGGCACGAAGAAGGGCCTCGCGGTGTGGATCGTGAAGGACCCGCAGGAGATCGCAAGCGTGGCGCGGCTGGGCCCGGACGCGCTCGCCGTCGACGCCGCCCAGCTGCGTGAACTGTTCGCCGGCAAGAACACCCGGCTGAAGTGGGCGCTCACCGACCAGTCGCTGCTCGCCGGGATCGGCAACGCCTACTCCGACGAGATCATGCACCGCGCGAAGCTCTCGCCGTACGCCACGATCGGCAAGCTCGGCGAGGGCGCGCTGGAAACCCTCGCCGAGGCGATCCGCGAGATCGAGACCGACGCCGTCGAGCGGTCGGTGGGGCAGAAGGCGGCCCGGCTGAAGGGCGAGAAGCGGTCGGGACTGCGGGTCCACGCGCGCACCGGGCTGCCGTGCCCCGTCTGCGGCGACACGATCCGCGAAATATCCTTCGCCGACAAGTCGTTCCAGTACTGCCCGACCTGCCAGACCGGCGGCAAGCCGCTCGCCGACCGGCGGATGTCCAGGCTGCTGAAGTAGCGGCTTCCGGACGCTCGGTAGGGTCTTCTCCACCCTCGGTCAGCGCAGTTCGACAGAAAGTGGGATCAGGCCTTGCACCCGGTCGTTCGAGCGCAGAGCATGGACGCCGTGTCCGGGTTCCCGCTTGCGCAGATCGTCCCGTGGGGTCTTGTGGCGCTGCTCGGCGTCGCCGTGATCGTCCTGGTCGTGAAACTGCGCAAACCGGGCAGCGAGGTCGAGGACGCCATGCTGCAGGCGGTGCACCGGATGTCGAAGGCGGCGCCGAACCTGCGCTCCGGCCTGGACGAGGACGCCGCCGACAAGATCACCACCCAGCTGCTGCAGATGCTCGACTGCGTCGCCGTCGGCATCACCGACAGCGAAGGCACGCTGCTGTCCTGGGACGGCGAGGCGAACGAGCACTACGTCGACCTGGTCGAGGCGATCGGGGCGGCGATCCGCAAGCACCGCCGCGAGGTCGTCGCGCACGACCGGATGCCGTGCAACCACCGCGGCACCTGCCGGATGAAGACCGCGGTCATCGTGCCGCTGCTGGTGGAGGGCGAGACGGAAGCGGCGCTGATCGTCGTCGGCCGGACCCGCGGCCGGCTGGTGCAGATGGCGGACGCCGTCGCCCAGTTCGTCTGCACCCAGTTCGAGCTGGCCCGGCTCGACGAGTCCAAGCACCAGCTCCAGCAGGCCGAGATCAAGGCGCTGCGGGCACAGATCTCGCCGCACTTCGTCTACAACGCGCTGAACACGATCTCCGCGCTGATCCGCACGGACCCCGAAGAGGCGCGAGAGCTGCTTCAGGACTTCGCCGACTTCACGCGCTACTCGTTCCGGACGTCGGGCATGTTCACCTCGCTCGCCGAGGAGCTGCGCAACATCGACCGCTACCTGACCATCGAGAACGCCCGCTTCGGCGGCCGGCTCGAGGTGCGGATGAAGATCGCGCCCGAGGTGCTCAGCGTCGTCGTGCCGTTCCTGATCATCCAGCCGCTGGTGGAGAACGCGGTCAAGCACGGGCTGGCCAGCAAGCCCAGCGGCGGCTGCGTCACGGTGATCGCGCAGGACTACGGCACCGAGGCGCTGATCAGCGTCGAGGACGACGGCATCGGCATGGACCCGCGGCGGCTCAACGACCTCAAGAGCGCCCACCGCACCGGCGCGCACGTCGGGCTCGGCAACATCAACCAGCGCATGCAGCAGGTGTTCGGCAGCGACTACGCGGTGATGGTCGAGACCGCGCCCGGCGCCGGCATGAAGGTGACGCTCCGGGTGCCGAAGTTCGTCCCGGGCGTCCGCCCGAACATGCCGGACTACAGCTCGGACGCCGAGGCCGACGTCCCCGCCCAGGGCGGCCCCGCCCAGGTCAACGGCGCCGAGGTGAACGGCGTCAACGGCACCCGCTCGGGCATCCTCCCCATGGGCTGAATCCGGCTAGCCTGGCTGCATGAGCGTTACGGACAAACTGGCTTCGCGGATCCCGGTGCTCGCCGACCGGGTAGAGCGCAAGGACGTCGTGGCCGTGGTGAAGCTGCACGGCGTGATCACGCCGTCGCCGTCCCCGCTGGCCAGGGGCGCGATCAACCTCGCCGCCGTCGAATCGGCCCTGACCAGGGCGTTCGGCCACGAGCGATTGAAGGCGGTGGCGCTGCTGGTGAACTCCCCGGGCGGCGCGCCGACGCAGTCGGGGCTGGTCGCCGAGCGGATCCGCCAGCTGGCCGACGAGAAGAACGTGCCGGTCCTGGCGTTCTGTGAGGACGTCGCCGCCTCGGGCGGCTACTGGCTGGCCTGCGCGGCGGACGAGATCTACGCCCACCGCACGTCGATGGTCGGCTCGATCGGCGTGATCAGCGGCGGCTTCGGCTTCACGGGGCTGCTGGAGCGCTTCGGGATCGAGCGCAGGCTGCACACGGCGGGCGCGAACAAGTCGCGGCTCGACCCGTTCTCGCCCGAGAAGCCCGAAGACGTCGAGTGGCTGAAGAAGATGCACACCCAGCTCCACGAGCTGTTCGTGAACTGGGTCAAGGAACGCCGCGGTGACCGCCTGACGGACGCGGAGGACCTGTTCACCGGCGACGTCTGGCTCGGCGCGAAGGCGGTCGAGTTGGGCCTGGCCGACGGCCTCGGCAGCCTCCGCCAGGTCATCACCGAGCGCTACCCGGACGCCGAGATCTCGGTGGCCGAGCCGAAGAAGCCCCTCCTCGCCCGCCTGGGCATCGGCGCACCGGCGGCCGCGTCGGCGGTCCTGGACGCGGTGACCCAGAAGGCCGCCTGGTCCCGCTTCGGCCTCTGAGGGGCGATGTCCGATTCGGGTATTTCCGGGCAGACTTTGTGACCCAGATCACCCAATCCTGGTAACGCCCCTGGAACCACCGCAAGTCGTCAGGTCTCCTTGTCGACGGGCTTTGTTGTGAACGGCAACAAATCCGGTCGACAAGGAGGTCGTACCCGATGCCCCACTCCCGCAGACTCGCTCTCGGCGCGGTGCTCGGCGCCGCACTCATCACCGTCCCGCTCACCCTCCCCGCCGCCGCGTCCATCCCGCCGCCCGAATCGGGCTGGACCACCGTCTTCGCCGACGACTTCACCGGCGGCTCCGGAACCCTCCCCAGCAGCGCGAACTGGCTCATCGACACCGGCCACGGCTACCCGGGCGGCCCCGGGAACTGGGGCACCGGCGAGATCCAGAACTACACGGCCAGCACCAGCAACCTCTCCCAGGACGGCGCCGGCAACCTCCGCATCACGCCGCTGCGCGACGGCTCGGGCACCTGGACGTCGGCCCGCATCGAAACCCAGCGCACCGACTTCAAGCCCCCGGCCGGCGGCGTCATGCGGATCGAAAGCCGGATCCAGATGCCGAACGTCACCGGCGCGGCCGCGCTCGGGTACTGGCCCGCCTTCTGGGCGCTCGGCGGCCCGTACCGCGGCAACTACTGGAACTGGCCCGCCATCGGCGAGTTCGACATCATGGAGAACGTCAACGGGATCAACTCCGTCTGGGGCGTCCTGCACTGCGGCGTCAACCCGGGCGGCCCGTGCAACGAGACCACCGGCCTGCCGAACAACCGGGCCTGCCCCGGCAGCAGCTGCCAGTCGGCCTTCCACACCTACCGCTTCGAATGGGACGCGAGCACCAGCCCGCAGGTCCTGCGCTGGTTCGTCGACGGGCAGCAGTTCCACTCCGTGAGTCAGAACCAGCTCGACGCGACCACGTGGGCGAACATGACCACCCACCAGGGCTATTTCGTGCTGCTGAACGTCGCGATCGGCGGCGCGTTCCCGAACAACAACTCCGGCACGACCACGCCGGGACCGGGGATCGTGCCCGGCCGCCCGATGGTCGTCGACTACGTCACGGTGACCACCCGCGGCGGCGGGGGCGGCACGACGACCCCGCCGACCACGACGACCCCGCCCAGCGGCGGGAGCAGCGCTTATAGCACCATCCAGGCCGAGTCGTTCGGCCAGCAGTCCGGCGTGCTCACCGAGACCACCACGGACACCGGCGGCGGGCAGAACATCGGCGCGGTGGCCAACGGCGACTGGGTCCTCTACCCGAACGTCGACTTCGGCAGCAGCGCGGCGACGAACTTCCAGGCCCGCGTCGCGTCCGGCGCGGCGTCCGGCGTCAGCGGGCTCGTCGAGGTGCGGCTCGACAGCCGGTCCAACGCGCCCATCGGCAGCTTCGCGGTGGGCAACACCGGCGGCTGGCAGAGCTGGCGGACCGTCCCGGCGAACATCAGCTCGGTGACCGGCGTGCACAACGTCTACGTGACGTTCACCAGCGGCCAGCCCGCGGATTTCGTGAACCTGAACTGGTTCACCTTCGTGCATTGAGAGGAAGGGCCCGCGGCCCCGGCCGCGGGCCCTCTCACATCAGGCGGACGGGGGCTGGACATTGCACTCGGCAATGGGCAGGATGCGTTTCACTGTGAGTGCTCACGATGACACCCGGAAGCTCGTGGTCCTGGCCGTGGACGACGAGCCGAACGGTCTTGACGAACTCGTCCACTGCCTGCGCAACAGCCCGCACGTGGCGAAGGTGTTCCCGGCGATCGACGCCTCCGAGGCGCTGCGGTTGCTGTCCACCGACGACCCGAGGCTACGCGAACGCAAGGACCGCGGCCTGCCGATCGTCGACGCCGTCTTCGCCGACATCGACATGCCCGGGCTGTCCGGCATGGAGATGTCGCGCGTGTTCGCCGCGCTGCGGCCCTCGCCCGCGCTGGTGTTCGTCACCGGGCACGCCGAGGAAGCGGTCAACGCCTTCGACCTCGGCGCCCTCGACTACGTGCTCAAGCCGTACCAGCAGGATCGCCTCGACCGCGCGATCACGCGCGTGCTGGACAAGCTGGCCGCCGCCGCGGCGCCCCCGCCCGGCGCGCTGGGCGGCGAGCCGGTCAAGAACGACGACGAGGTCATCCCGGTCGAGCTGGCCGGCACCACCAAGCTCATCCCGCGTTCCTCGGTCCGCTGGGTCGAGGCGCAGGGCGACTACGCACGGCTGTTCACCACCGAAGGCAGCCACCTGGTCCGCATCCCGCTGGCCCAGCTCGAAGAGCGCTGGGAGAAGGCCGGGTTCGTCCGCATCCACCGGTCGTTCCTGGTCGCCCTGCCGCTGATCACCGAGCTGCGCATGGGCCAGGGCGGCTACCAGGTCGTCATCGGCAACGAGGAGAAGGTGCTGCCGGTGAGCCGGCGGCACACCCGCGCGCTGAAGGACCGGCTGGTCGGTTCGGGCCGGAACGGCTGAGCCTGAGGACCGGCCATGACCGACGACTTCTACGAGCGCCGCGCGAACGGCGTCCGCGAACCGGATCCGACCCTCGGCAGGCGCGCCCGGCAGCGGCCGCTGCCGCAGCCGGCCGACCGGGCCGTCGTCGAGTCCCTGCCGCCGGCGCCGGAGAACGAGCCGCCGCCGAAGCCGGAACACCACGCGAAACCCAAGCGCGAGCGGGTGATCCTCAACGACCCGCGCCGCGGCGCCGGCACCCTGCGCGCCCGCGTCGAGCTGGAGGAGCAGACGAGCTGGGGGAAGCTGCTCGTCCGCGATCACCTGGTGAAGGTGCAGCTGCGGACGGCCCTGCTGCTCGCCCTGCTCGTCGTCGGCGTCTTCGGCTCGCTGCCCGTGCTGTTCTACCTGGTGCCCGGGTTCTCGCAGGCCAGCCTGCTCGGCATCCCGGTGGCCTGGCTGATTCTCGGCGTGCTGCCGTTCCCATTCCTGTTCGGCGTCGGAATCTGGTACAACCGGCTCGCCGAACGCAACGAACGCGCGTTCGTGGACATGATCGAAAACTAGTTTCGCACTCACTCGTGCGAGGATTCCTCCCGTGCAGTTGAACCCGTGGGCCTTGACCGGCATCGTGCTGGTCGCCGTGGTGACGCCCTACCTCGGTCACCGCTCCTCGCGGTCGGCGACGAGCACGCACGACTTCCTGGTCGCGCGGCGCACCGTGCGGTCCCGCCGCAACGCCGCCGCGATCTCCGGCGAGTACCTCTCCGCGGCTTCGTTCCTCGGCATCGCCGGAATCGTGCTGAAGGACGGCGCCGACGCGTTGTGGTTCCCGATCGGGTTCACCGCGGGGTACCTGGCGCTGATGCTGTTCGTGGCCGCGCCGCTGCGTCGCTCCGGGGCCTACACGCTGCCCGACTTCGTCGAAATGCGGCTCGGTTCGCAGGGCCTGCGCCGGTTCTCCACGGCGTTCGTCGTGTTCATCGGCGTCCTCTACATGGTCCCGCAGCTGCAGGGCGCCGGGCTGACGCTGGCGACGATCCTCCCGGTGCCGGTGTGGTCGGGCGCCATCGCGGTGATGGTCCTCGTGGCGTTCAACGTGATCTCCGGCGGCATGCGGGCGATCACCGTGGTGCAGGCGCTGCAGTACTGGATCAAGCTGTTCGCCATCTCGGTGCCCGCGTTCGTGCTCTGCATGGTGTTCTTCACCGGCGGCAGCCCGGACGGGTTCCGCCCGCTCGGCGCGCCCGCCCCGCCGGTGTTCGTCAGCGACACCACGGTCGACGTGCAGACCGACGTCACCCTGCACGTCACCTCGGACACCTACCTCTACGCCTACGGCCGCACCGACAACGGCCCGGCCGCCGGGCCGACGCACTGGACACCGCTGGCGCCGCACACGGTTTCCGAGGGCACCAAGCTGAAGTTCATGGCCGGCACCCCGGTCCCGGTGGTCAGCGACGCGAGCGCGGACAACGCGGACTGGCTGCACCCGGCCTCGGGCAGCCTCACCGACCTGCTCCAGACGTACTCGCTGATGTTCGCAACCTTCCTCGGCACCATGGGCCTGCCGCACGTGCTGGTCCGCTTCTACACCAACCCCGACGGCAAGGCCGCGCGCCGCACGACCGTGCACGTCCTGCTGCTGCTGGGCCTGTTCTACCTGTTCCCGACGCTGCTGGGCGCGCTGTCGCGGATGTACGTCCCCGAACTGCTGGTGACCGGCCAGGCGGACGCGGCGATCCTGCAGCTGCCCTCGGCGATCCTGCCGGGCGTCGGTGGCCAGATCCTCGGCGCGGTCACCGCGGCCGGCGCCTTCTCGGCGTTCCTGTCCAGCACGTCCGGGCTGCTGGTGAGCGTCGCCGGGGTCGTGTCGACCGACCTGCTGCCCGGCCGGGTGCGGGACTTCCGCGTGGCGGCCGCGCTGGTCGCGCTGTGCCCGATCGCGCTGGCGGTCGTGCTGCGGCCGGAGGACATCTCGCTGTCGATCGGGCTGACCTTCGCGCTCGCCGCGTCGACCTTCAGCCCGCTGCTGGTGCTGGGCATCTGGTGGCGCAAGCTGTCCTGGCCGGGCGCGCTGGCCGGGATGTTCGTCGGCGGCGGCCTGGTGCTGGCCGCGCTGGTGGTCAACGTCGTGAGCGGCTACACCGGCGGCTGGGCGCCCTGGTTCGTCAACCAGCCCGCGCTGATCACCGTCCCGGCCGCCTTCGTGACGACGTACCTGGTCAGCCGCGTCACCGGCTACGGCCGCCCGGAGCACGTCCACGACATCATGCTGCGGCTGCACGCGCCGGACCCGCTCGGCTTCATGCGCGACCGGGCCGTCGCCCGGTTCGGCCAGGCCGAGGAGAAGGCCCGGGTCACCGGGCGCGGCCGGCACCGCAAGTGATGCGCTGACCTCACGCGCGGGCAACGCCTGCGCATGGCAGCATGGGAATCGTGGTGAGCCCTGCTGAACTGCCGACCGCCGAGGTCCGCGATCTGCCCCAAGACGGCCTCGTGCTGCTCGACGTCCGCGAAGACGACGAGTGGGCCGCCGGGCACGCGCCCGGCGCGGTGCACATCCCGATGGGGGAGCTGCCCGCCCGCGTCGGTGAACTGGCCGATCTGCCCGACGACCAGCCGATCCACGTGATCTGCCGCAGCGGCGGCCGGTCCGCGCGGGCGGCGGCCTGGCTGAACCAGAGCGGCTGGGACGCGGTGAACGTCGCCGGCGGCATGGGTGCGTGGCAGCGCGAAGGCCGTCCGATGGTCGGCGAGCACCCCGGCATCGAACCCGAAGTGATCTAACCTTGCACCCGGGGCAGCCTCCCGCCGGGCAGCCGTACCCGCACGGGTACTGGCCGCGTCAGACGCCGCCGCCGTCCGCCCAGCAGCTGCAGGGCCGGACGCTGGCCGCCCAGCCGGAGCCGTACCCCTACCACCGCCGTCCGGCGCACCGGCCGAAGCTGCGCTGGGTGGCGACCACGCCGCCCGGAGCGTGGCCGCGCCGCCGCGTCGTCGCGCCCGAGCCGTACCTCGGCCCGCCGTCGTACCCGGTCCCGCCGCGCTGGGGGTTCCCGAACCTGGTCTGGCGGCGCCCGACGACGGTGCCCGGCACGGCCTCCGACGAGACCCGCCCGATCGACCGGGTGCCGGTGCTCAGCCGCAGCCTGGTCGTCGTCCTGCTCGCGTTCGCGGTGCTCGCCGTGGCCGCCGCGAGTGCGGAAATCTGGCGGTACGTGCTGCTCGTCCAGGGCCGCGAATCCGCGCTGTCCCGCTCGGTGGTGGCGTTCTCCGACGGCTTCGTGCTCACCGCCGGCCTGCTCGCCTCGATCCTCGCGCTGCTGCCCGCCGGGCTGTCGCTCTGGTGGCTGCTGGTCGCCCGCCAGGCGGCGGCGGACGTGTCGGGTGACGCCCCGCCGCGGCCGGTGTGGCAGGTGCTGGTCGGCGTCCTCGTCCCGGTGGCGAACCTGCCGCTGGCGCTGTCGGTCGTCGGCGAGCTGGAACACGCGGTGCTGGGCCGCTCGCGGGACGCCCGGCCGAAGCCGTCCCGCCAGGTGCTCGGCTGGTGGGGCGCCTGGCTGCTGAACTGGATCCTGCTCGGCGTGTCGATCGGCTGGCGCTTCCGCGACGACGTGCAGTCGATGGCCGACAGCGTCGTCCTGGTCGCGCTGACCGACCTGTCCGCGGCCGGGCTGGCGGTGATGACGGCCCTGGTGGTGCGGCGGTTCTCCGCGCTGCTGGCGCCGTCGGAGGCCCTGGCCGTGCGCGAGCTGCGCGTGCTGAAGGTCCGGGGTGCGCCCGAGCCGGAGCTGCGGTCTTCGCGGCCGGCCGGCGCCGCTCGCTAGTAGCCGCCGTAGGCCGGTTCCAGCCGGTCGAAGGCCTGTTCCGCGATGGGCCAGAGCTCGCCGACGATCGCCTTTTCGTTCTCGAGGGTCCGGTCGAAGACCTCCTGGAAGAGCACGCGCAGGACCGTGGCGAGGTGCGCCGCGGCGAGCGTCGGCTCGAGCTCTTCCTCGGGGTGGCGCCGGACGAGCAGATCGGCGAGCGCCGTCTCGCGCTCGCGGTGCATCTCGTGCAGCGCGTTCGTCAGGATCGGGCTGTCCTTGATCATCCGCACGAAGCCGGGGCCCGAGAAGCCGACCAGGGCGTGTTCGGCGCCCAGCGCTTCGAAGTAGAGCTCGCGCGTGTCGTGGAAGACGCTGTCGCGGATCAGGGCGGCGGGCCAGGACGCGAAGTCGGCGCGGATGTCGAAGACCAGGTCTTCCTTGCGCGGGAAGTGGTTCGTCACGGTCATCTTGGCGACCCGCGCCTCGGCGGCGATGTCCGCGATCGTCACGTCCTCGAAACCGTTGCGGATGAACAGGCGCGTGGCCACGTCGGAGATGGTCTTCCTGGTCTCGTGCTTCTTCCGGTCGCGGAGTCCCTCGCTCATGACTTCACTCTACTGGGTCGAACCCAAGTTTGTGCTTGACCCACTGAGTAGGTCCGACCTAATCTGAGGTCCGACCCAATCAACCGGGGGTGAGCATGACAACGGCGGTACGGCCCGATGCGGCGCTGTGGCGGCTGGGCGGAGTCCTGATCATGGGCGCGGTGCTGTCGATCCTCGACGCGACGATCGTGACGGTCGGGATCGGCTCGATCGCCCGTGACCTGGGCAGCCCGCTGACCACGGTGCAGTGGGTGGCGAGCGCGTACCTGCTCGCGGCCTCGATGGCCATCCCGCTGTCCGGCTGGCTGACCGACCGCTTCGGCGGCCGCGCGGTCTGGCTGGCGGCGGTGGCGATCTTCACCGCGGGCACGCTGCTGTGCGGCTTCGCCTGGTCCGCGCCGGCGCTGGTGGCCTTCCGGGTGCTCCACGGCCTGGGCGGCGGGCTGATGCAGCCGGTCGGGCAGGCGGTGTTCGCCCAGGCGGCGGGTCCGGCCCTGGGCCGGATGATCGGCGTGATCACCCTCCCGGCAACGGTGGCCCCGGTCCTGGGCCCGATGCTCGGCGGCGCCCTGGTGGCGGACTTCGGCTGGCGCTGGATGTTCTTCGCCATCGTCCCGCTGGGAGCGGCCACGTTCCTCTGCGCCCGCCGCCTCCTCCCGGCCCCGCCCCCTGGCGGCCCGCACGCCCCGCTGGACATCCGCGGCATCGCGTTGCTGTCGCCCGGTCTCGGAGCGTTCGTCTACGGCTTGGCCGAGGGAGTGGTTGTGGCCTGGATGTCCGGAGCCGCTCTGCTGCTGGCGTACGGCATCCACGCATCCCGGGCGGCGTCACCGGTGCTGGACCTGGCGTTGTTCCGGAACAGGGGGTTCGCGGTGGCGAGCGTGAGCACGTTCCTGCTGGGAGCATCGCTGTACAGCTCGATGCTGCTGCTCCCGCTGTACTACGAGCAGGTCGAGCACGCGAGCGCGCTGCGGGCCGGGCTCCTCCTGGCACCCCAGGCCCTCGGCTCAGCAGCGGCACTGCTGGCCGGCGGCCGCTTGCTGTCCCGCTTCGGCCCCCGCCGCATGATGCTGGCCGGACTAGCCTTGTCCCTCCTGGGAACGCTGGCCTTCACCCGCCTCACCACGGCCCCCGACAGCGCCCTGCTGATGGCGTCTCTGCTGATCCGCGGAGCCGGCCTGGGCGCGGCAACAACCCCCGGCATGACAACCCTCTACGGCTCCCTGCAGCGGTCCCAGATCCCCCGGGCGGCGAGCGCCTTCAACGTAATCAACCGCATCGGCGGCTCACTGGGCACGGCCCTGCTGACGGCAATCCTCCACCACGAACTAACAGCCACTCCCGCCCCAACCCCGTCAGCCTTCGCCACCACCTTCACATGGGCACTCGCGCTCTCGGCCCTGACCTTGATCCCGGCCCTGTTCTTCCCTCGAAGGAGCACCCGATGACTCTCCGCCTCCTGAGCGTCCACGCTCATCCCGACGACGAGTCCAGCAAGGGTGCGGCCACTTTGGCCCGCTACGCGGCCGAAGGCGTAGACGTCCTGGTCGCCACCTGCACGGGCGGCGAACGCGGCGACGTCCTGAACCCAGCCCTCGACACGGCCGAGACGTGGGCGGACCTCCCGGCGATCCGCCGTCGGGAGATGGCCGCGGCCGCCGAGATCCTGGGCGTCCGCCAGCGCTTCCTGGGCATGGTGGATTCGGGCCTGCCCGGCCCCGGCGAGCCGTTGCCCGAAGGCTGCTTCGCGGCCCTGCCGCTGTCCGAGGCGGCGGCGCCGCTGGTGGCCCTGATCCGCGAGTTCCGCCCCCACGTGGTGATCACGTACGACGAAACGGGCGGTTACCCGCACCCGGACCACATCCGCACCCACGAGGTGACGCTCGAAGCCTTCACCGCGGCCGCCGACCCCGCCCGCTATCCCGGCGCGGGCGCGGCATGGCGTCCCCAAAAGCTGTACTACCAGGCAACCCTGAGCCGCGCCTGGTTCCAGGCCATCCACGACGCCACCCTGGCCGCCGGCCAGCACTCCTCAATGGCCGAAGTCCTGAGCGAGCTCCCACCCGACAAATTCCCGGTGACCACCAAAATCCGCTGCGAGGCCTACTTCGCGACGCGAGACCAAGCCCTCCTCGCCCACGAAACCCAAGTAGACCCAGCTCACCCGTTTTTCGCCCACTCAAGAGAAATCGAACGCCAAGCCTGGCCCCACGAGGGCTACCACCTGGCCCACCCCGCCCCCGCCCCAACCCCAGAAACCGACCTCTTCACCGGAGTAACCCCCTAACCCCCGTGTCGTCCACCCAGGTACGCGAGTTCCGCCTTCAATCACGCGAGTTCCGTCCGGAATCACGCGAGTTCCGCGTCCAGTCACACGAGTTCCGCCTGGAAGCACAGCAAAACCGGGGCGGGCGCCCCCATCAAGCGGTAACCCGGAGCTCCCGCAACCCCCGAATCACGAACTCCGGCCGCCGCGGCGGCGTCCCGACCAACCGCAGCCCCGGCAGCTTCTCCGCGAGCGCACTCAGCGCAGCGGCGATCTCCACCCGAGCGAGAGGAGCACCCACGCAGTAGTGGATCCCGAGACCGAACCCGAGGTGGGCGTTCGGCGTCCGGCCGATGTCCAGGCGGTCCGGCTCGTCGAACACCTCCGGGTCGCGGGCCGCGGCACCCAGCAGCGCGCCGATCTTCTCGCCACGGGGCACGACATACCCGCCGATCGACACGTCCTCGGTCGCCGTCCGCTCGAACAGCTGCAAAGGCGCGTCGAACCGGATCAGCTCCTCGACGCACGAATCCAGAAGGGCAGGTGAGGCCAGCAGGCGCTCCCACTGGTCCCGGTGGGTGAGCAGGGCCGTGATGCCGTTGCCGAGCACGTTGACCGTCGCCTCGTGGCCGGCCATCAGCAGCAGGACCGCGGTCGCCACCAGCTCGTCGGGCGTCAGCTCGCTGCGCAGAAGGTCGCTGATGATGTCGTCGCCCGGTGCGTCGGTGCGGGCCGCGGCGACCGAGCGGACGTAGTCGACGAACTCGGCTGCGGCGCGCTCGGCCGCGTCGCGGTCCTCCGACGGGAGGTCGTATTCGTACATCTTGACGATCGCGTTGGACAGCTGGACCATCCGCGGCCCGTCGGTGCCGGGGACGCCCAGCAGCTCGGCGATCACCGCGACCGGCAGCGGCTGGGCGAGGTGCTCCAGCAGGTCGGCAGTCCCGTCGGCGGCGATGGCGGCGGCCAGGCCGTCGACCATGCGGGCGGCGAGCTCGGCAACCATCGGGCGCAGCCGTTGCACGTGGCCGCGGCCGAACGCGCCCGCGATCAAGCGCCGCAGCCGCGTGTGGGCCGGCGGCTCGTTCTCCAGGAGCGAGTTGCGGTGCAGCAGGTTGAACGAGGCGAACCGCTCGAGCGGCTGGGCGTCCTGCCAGATCCGGCCCAGGCCTCGGTGGCGCAGCACGGCCGACGACGAGGCGTGCGACACCGCGACGGCGAGGCCGAGCCCTTCGTGGAAATGGACTTCGCCCTGCGCTCGCAGCGCAGCGAACGCCGGGTACGGGTCTTCGAGGAAGGCGGGATCGCGGGGGTCGAACACGTCGCGAGACTAACCCTTCGATAGCGTCTGAAGCCGAGCCAGAGGAGGCAGCAGTGGGCAAGGGCGCGCGCAAGAAGGGTCCCAAGCAGGCGTCGGACCGCAAGCCGAAGGTGCGCGACGTCTTCGTCGGCCAGCCGTTCGAAGGGCTGGCGGCGGAGCCCGAGCTGATCGCGCTGCGCGAGTTCGTGCCGTCCGCGACGGCCCAGCTCACCCTTGCCGACGGTGGTGACGTCACCCTCGGGACCGTGCTGCCGATGGCGGCCGCCGCGTTCGTCCGCTCGGACGGCCGGCGTTACCTCGGTCTGCAGGTGCAGACCCGCTCGTCCGACATCAGCCGCGACCTCGGCCGCTCGCTGAAGTGGCTGCTGGACGCCAAGGAGGGTGACGTCCTCGGCGTGCCGGACACCACCACCCCGCCCGCGGCCGACGAGCACGCCCGGCTGCAGGACCTGCTGGCGCCGGGTGCCGAACTCGACGTCACGCTGCACACGGACTTCGGCTGGTGGCTGCCCGAGGACGCCGACGCGACCGGTGACGTCGCCGTGTCGCTCGAGCGCGCGAACGCCGCGATCATGCCCACCGAACGGCTCGGCTCGGGCGCCTACTGGGTCCTCGCCGGCGAGAAGGCGCACCTGCGCTGGGTCCGGCCGGAGCCGGAGAACCTGCTGCTCCAGGCCCTCGCCCGGCTGTCCGCGGCCGGGGAGCTCGGCCTCGGAGAGGGCTCGCGCTACGCGGGTTCGTTCCGGGCGCACGGCCTGCTCGTCCCGGTCTGGGACCTCGACCCCGAGGCCCACGCCCGCGAGTGGGCCGACGCCAAGGACGCCCTCGGCGCCCGGCTCGAGACGGCGTTGAAGTCGCTCGACGACGAGCCGCTGAACGCGGCCGAGCGGCGGGCGCGCGACGGCCTCGTCGGCCGTCAGCTGACCCTGCGCTGACCGTCGTCGGCAGGCCAGCCGACCGTCGTCGGCGGGTGCCGGACCATCGGTACGCACCGGTGGTCCTCCACCCTTCGGTGAGCGTTCAACCAGGCACTATGTGGCGGAAGAGACACCGCTGGTGCAGCGCGCCGGTGGGACGATTCTCTGCGTGATACTTCACATCTGCGGGGCGGCCGACTGGGCCGAAGTGGGGGAAGACGGCGAGTACCGGGATCCGTCCCTGGACGAAGTCGGGTTCATCCACTGTTCCGACTTGGGCACGGTGAACCTGCCGGCCAACATCCGGTTCCGGGGCCGGACCGATCTGGTGCTGCTCGAAATCGACCCGGCGAAGGTCGACGCGCCGGTCCGCTGGGAGGACGGGCTGCCGCCGCACCCGGAGGGGATCTGGTTCCCGCACGTCTACGGCCCGATCCCGCGTGCGGCGGTCGTCGGCGTGCACGAATTCCGAGAGTCCGAGGGCGGCGGCTTCCGCCTGCCCGACTCGCTCGCCCACCGCTGACGTGGGCAGATCATCGCCCGGCCGACCCAGAGGGAATTCGGCCGGGAACGCGGGCAACCTGAGGGGGCTGTGATGCGTGTTGGGGAGGAAAGCGACTCGGCTTCTGGCTACCCGACCCCGAGGGGAGGCGATACGGTGACCGCTGCGGCACCCGTCTTCACCGGGGGAGATACCTGGGTGACCAGCGCAGGCCGAGGGAGGGCCGCGACGTTGGCTGGCGAGTTCGTCGACTTCGGCGACTTCGTGCAGGCCACCCTGCCCGGCTTGTTGCGGTACGGCCACGCGCTCACCGGTAACCCGCACGACGCGGCGGACCTGGTGCAGACCGTGCTGGAGAAGATCGGCTCGCGCTGGACGTACGTCCACGAGAAGACCGGCGACCCGCTGGCCTACGTCCGCCGGTCGATGGCGAACGCGCACGTGAGCCGCTGGCGGCGGACGCGCCGGGAGAACCTCGTCGCGGACCTGCCGGACACCAGCCCGCACGTGCCGTCCGACCCGTTCGAGCACGAGCCGCTGTGGCGTGCGTTACGGACGCTGCCGCCGAGGCAACGGGCCGTCATGGTGCTGCGTTACTACGAAGGTCTCTCGGAAGCGGAGATCGCCGGTGCCCTCGGGATCACCCAGGGCACCGTCAAGAGCCAGGCCAGCAAGGCGATCTCGTCGCTGCGGATGAAGCTGAAGTCGGTCGACGGCGAAGGCGAAGGGAGTGGTGCGGGTTGAACATCTCCGAGGACGAACTGGAGCAGCGCCTGCGCGCCCTGTTCGCCGACGAGCGGCTGGACCTGCCTCCGCCGCCGGACGCCGGCACCGTCATCGTCACCGGGGCGCGCCGCCGCCGCCGTCGCCGGCACGTCGTGCAGGCCGTGGCCGGGGTCGCGGCCGCCGTGGTCGCCGTGGCGGGCGGGCTGACCATGATCCGGTTCCACGCCGAGGACGGCACCGCGGTGATGTCCGCCGACGGCAGCGGAACCAGTGGCAAGCCGCCGGAGAACCTCACGGCGGGCCGGTCGCCGGAGCCGTCGACGCCCGGTCCGACCGGCACCCAGAGCATCCAGGCTTCCGCGCCGCCGGGCGCGTCGACGTCGCGGCCGCCGCGGCCGCCGTCGACCCCGCGGCCGTCCACGCTCCCCGGTGTGGCCACCGGGCCGCTGCTCGCGGCCGACGGCTTCGGCAAGCTCAAGCTCGGCATGTCCGAGGCCGACGTGACGGCGCAGGCCGTGACGCTCAGCGAACCGCAGGCCGGCGCGAGCTGCACCGTCTACAAGGCACAGGGCAGCGGGGTGCCGGTGGCCGCGAGCGTCGTCATTTCGAAGGCGGCCGGGCTGGTCGTCGTCACCCCCGACGTGGCCGCGCACACCGCCGAAGGCATCGGCGCCGGCGCCACCAAGGACCAGATCCTCGCCACCTACCCGGCGGCCAAGGAGGAGTCCGGCGACGTCGTCGCCCCGGCCGGCACCGCCGCCGAATACCGCTTCCGGCTCGGCGAGACCGGAGTCGTGCAGACGAGCCTTTCGAGCCGCGCCCAGGACTGCGCCGGCTGAGGGCCGGGCGCATGCGGAAACCCGGGCTGTCCACAGGGGGAGAGCCCGGGTTTGCCCGTTCCAGGGACTACAGCGCCCCGCCGGCCACCGGCGGCATCTGCGAGTCGGCGCCGCCGTCGCCGACGGACTCGCGGTGCAGGTGGTTCTCGACCTCGAACAGGTTGCCGTTCGCGCGCTTGACGACGTTCAGCAGCGTGTTCATCTGCGAGATCTCTTCGACCTGCTCCTTGAGGAACCACTGCGTGAACTGCTCGCTGATGTAGTCCTCTTCGGCGCGCGCGGCCTTCGCCATCGCGGAGATGTCGACGGCCACCTCCTTCTCCTGCTCGAGCGCGAGCTCGATGAGCTCGGTGACGCCGGAGAAGTCGTTGCGCACGTCCCCGGTGCCGGGAATCTCGACGTGGTGGTCGCGGTCGAGCATGTACTGCACCAGCGCCATCGCGTGGTTGCGCTCCTCGACGGACTGCTTGTAGAAGTGCTTCGCCAGCTGCGGGAGGTCCTCGGCGTCGAACCACACCGCGAGCGCGATGTACTGCTGGGACGCGTTGAACTCGTTGTGGATCTGCGCCTGCAGCAGTTCGTAGAACTTCGAGCGCGGCTCTTTCTTCTTGGTGAGGACCATGCAGACCAGAATAGATCAAGATTGGCGGGAATTCCACTCGGGACTGGTGATCCGGCCCCTATTAGGGTTACCATTCCTAAAGAAGACTTGCCTAATTTAAGTAAGCCTTCCCTAAAAGCCGCGGCAATTTAGGGAAGGCTTGCCATCACAGCGGATCGCGCCGGACCGGGCAGGACATGCACCGCGGCCCGCCCCGGCCGGAGCCCAGTTCGGAGCCCGCGATCGGCAGCACCTCGATGCCGGCCGCCTCCAGCCGTTCGTTCGTCTCGACATTGCGCTCGTAGCCGACGACGACACCCGGCGCCAGGGCGAGCGTGTTGTTGCCGTCGTCCCACTGCTCGCGTTCGGCCGTCACCGGGTCGAGGCCGGTGTCGATGACGCGCAGCCGGTCGATCTCCATCGCCTCGGCCGCGGCCACCAGGAACGGCGCCGGGCCGGCCACCTTCACCCCGCCGTCGCCGGTCGGGCGCAGCGTGAACGCCGTCAGCGAGTCGCGCGCCAGCGGGTACATCACCACCGCGTCCGCGTCGACCATCGTGCACACCGTGTCCAGGTGCATGGTCGCGCGGGACTGCTCGATCGGCACCGCCAGCACGGTGTGCGCGATGCCGTCGGCGAACACCGACCGGGCCAGGGACTCCGCGCCGGCCGCTGTCGTCCGCTCGCCGACGCCGATGGCGAGCACGCCCGGCGCCAGCAGCATCACGTCGCCGCCTTCGATCGGCGCCGAATGGGCGCCGTAGGCGCGGGCCGCGCGGCGGAACTGCGGATGGTAGGCGTAGATCAGGTCGAGCACCGCGGTCTCGCGGCGGCGCGCGGGCATGTTCAGGGACGAAATCGCCACCCGGTCGGCGATCCACACCGACGAGTCGCGCGTGAACAGCAGGTTCGGCAGCGGGTCGACGGCGAAGTCGTGCGGGTGGTTCATCATCCGCACGAGCGACGCGCCCTCCGCGGACGGCAGCTCCTCGAACGTCATGCCGGCCATCAGCACCTCGGCGAGCCCGGCCGCGTCGACGCCCGAGAGGTGCGAACGCAGCGAGTCGGCCAGGTCGCCGCCGAGCCGCCGGTCGTCGACCGCCGCGTGCACGCCCGCCGCGTGCGCCCGGTCGTCTTCCAGGGCCGTCCGGAGGGCGTCGGCCAGCAGCAGGACGTCCACCCCGCGGCCGCGCAGCACCTCGGCGAACGCGTCGTGCTCGTCCTGGGCCCGGTCGACCCACGGGATGGAGTCGAACAGGAGCTGGTCGTTGTTGCGGGGCGTCAGCCTTTTGAGCTCGTTGCCGGGCCGGTGCAGCAGCACCGCGCGCAGGGGTCCGACTTCGCTGTCCACCCGGGGAGGTGCCGTTTCGTCGATCACCCCCCAGATCCTAGTCAGGGCAGCCAGGAAACGTGCCCCTTGAGCAGCGAGTATCCGACGAACGACACGAAGTCGAACAGCGTGTGCGCGGCGACCAGCGGCCACAGCCGGTTGGTCTTCTGCCACAGCCGCCCGAACACCAGCCCCATGATCAGGTTCCCGACGAACCCGCCGAAGCCCTGGTACAGGTGGTACGACCCGCGCAGCACGGCGGCGCCGAACACCGCGGCGTTCTCCCGGACGCCGAGCTGCCGCAGCCGCGTCAGCAGGTAGCCGATGACCAGGACTTCCTCGGCGAAGGCGTTGCCGAACGCCGAGAGCGTCAGCGTGATCGGCCGCCACCACGTATCGCCCAAAGTGGACGGTTGCACGGCCAGGCTGAACCCGAGGTGGTACGAGATGAAGTACAGCGCCAGGCCCGGGATGCCGATCAGCGCGGCGAGCACGACGGTCAGCAGCGCGTCCCGGCCCGGTGATCGCCGGTCGAGGCCGATCTGCGCGACCTTGACGCCCGCGCGCCACAGCAGGTACAGCCCGAGCGCGCCCCAGCCGACCAGCTGCGCCGCCGACAGCAGCTGCTTGAGCAGGTCGATCAGGCTCGCCGCGGCCTGCGGCACGTTCAGCTGGGTCTGCTGCTGGGCCAGCGGCACCGGCTGCAGCAGCGAGTCCACAAGGGACAGCAGGCTGCGCACGCCGGACATGCCCAGCGTGATCCCGAAGACGATCAGCAGCTCGAGCTTGATCGCGCGGCGCTCGCGCGGGTCGTCGATCGGCTCCGGGAACGACGGCCGGGCCGGGGCCAGCCACGATCGCGCGGTGAACGTCATGGACGCACGCTACCTTCGGGGTATGCCGAGGAGCATCGCCACCAACGAAACCGTCGACCGTGCCGCGCTGGTCGAGTTCCTGTCGACCCGCCACCGCGCCATCCTGCTGACCACGAAGGCCGACGGCGGCCCGCAGCTCTCGCCGGTGACCTGCGGCGTCGACGCCGAGGGCAGGCTGGTCGTCTCGACCTACCCGAAGCGCGCGAAGGTCGTGAACGTCAAGCGCAACCCGAAGGTTTCGGCTTGCATCCTGTCCGACGAGTGGAACGACCGGTGGGTGCAGCTGAACGGCACCGCCGAGGTGCTGGACATCCCGGATTCGGTCGAGCCGCTCGTCGAGTACTTCCGCGCCATCTCCGGCGAACACCCGGACTGGGACGAATACCGCGCGGCCATGGTCAAGCAGGGCAAGAGCATCATCCGCGTGACGATCGAGAGCTGGGGGCCGATCGCGAAGGGCGGCTTCCCGGCCGAACTAGCCTGACCGCCCGCGCAGGAACGGGCAGCCGACCAGCCGGCGCAGTTCCGCCGCGAGCTGCGCCGGGCTGTCGACGGACTTCGAGAACGCCAGCCGCACGTCGTGGTCGCCGCTGTCGGACTCGACGCGCAGGCGCAGCCCGAACCGGTCGAGCCCGAGCGGGCGGATCCGGCCGCCGCGCAGCGAGGCCGGCAGGTGCTTCGCCAGCTGCTCGACGACGTCGGAGTGGTCGCTCTCCAGGTGCCGCAGCCACTGGGCCTCGTAGTCGTGGAACGGGTCCGGCGGCGCGGCGCTGAACATGTGCGGGCGCAGCGAGTGCGTGCCTTCGGCGTCGGCGAGCACGAGCGACGCCGGGGTGAGCCGCAGCAGCGTGACGCCGTGGCCGACGTCGAGGAGCCGTTCGTCCGGCCGCGTCTCGGCGATCGCCACCGCCCGCGCGCGGGCCGAAACCGGCGAGAGCGGCCGCAGCCAGCCGGTGATCCACAGCAGCCCGCGGATCGGTTCCCGCAGGTCGACCGGGGCCTGGTCGGCGAGCTCGACCATCACGGCCAGCTCCCCGCGCTGGGTCTGCTTCGCCGCGCCGACCATCGGGTGGTCGTCGGGCAGCAGCACGCTGACGCTGCCGCTGTGGTGCACGTGGTGCAGCACCGGCACGACCCGCCGGCCGTCGAGGTCCGTGCGATCGCAGGTCGGCAGCAACGACGCGGGGCCGTTGCGGGTCGCGATCGTCTTGGCGCGCTCGGCGGGGCTCGGCGCCGGCGGGCGGCGGACGGTTGTGGGTGCCTCGGTCACGGCTCACCTCCTACTTAGGTGAGCCTAACCTGAATTCGACGGTCTGGGTAGTCGTGGCGCTCACGTCCCACCCGCTGATCGGTGCATCCGGTAACGCCGGTGCCCACTTTGCCGAAAAGCGGTTAACAACCCGACCCCGTGGGGGTTCCGCGTGCCGATCGTCCCGGTCCCCGAGCGCGTCCGCGCGTTCGAACTCGACCCCGCCATGCCGTCCGGGGCCCTCCCGATCTTCGGCGAGTACCTCGACCGCCTCGGCCGCGACACCGCGAACCAGCGGCTCGTGGCCGCGTTCTTCGTGGTGTTCGGGTTCGCCCAGTTCTTCGCCGGCGCGGGGGTGGCGCTGCCGGTCGGCACGTTCGCGCTCGCCGGCGCGATCGAGGCGTGGTGGCTCCACCGCGCGCACGCCCACCTGCCCGAGACGCGGTTGAAGCGGGAAGCGTTCCGGCAGGTGGACATCGCCGCCGGCGGCCTGGTCGCGGCCGGCCGGACGGTGGGCGTGCGCCTGCCGGACGGCCGGTGGCTGCGCGTCCGGCTCGACGAAGCCCACCGGTTGCTGGTCGCCGGGCACCGCCGGGTCTGGCTGCTGGGCCGGGGCCCGAAGGTGTTCGTCGGGTTCTCCGGCGTGGTGCGGGTCCGCCGCGCCCGGATCCACGACATCCCGCCGCCGGGTGCCGTACCGGTGCCGGAACCGGCCGGGTCCCGCTCGCCGAGGCTCGACCCCGTGCTGGCCGCACACCGCCGCCAGTTGGCCCGCGACCTGCGCACGACAGCGGCGTTCTTGCTGGTACTGGCCGGGTTCGCGGTCTGGGTCGCACTCGACTTCCCGGTGGTGGGATGGCTCGCGTGGCCGTGCGGCGCCGGCGCGCTCCTGGGCGCCCTCGCGGCGGTGTCCCGGGCGATCACCTACCGCAGGCCCCTCCCGGCGGACCACTGGACGGAGCTGCGCGCGGTCCTCGACGGCCCGGTCCGCATGACCCGCCACGGCGCGGCCAGGCTGAGCGGCCTGACCATGCTGGCCGACGGCCGCGTGGTCCGCTTCCGCCTCCCCAAGGTCGACCCCTCGATGGCGGCCAACATCGCGGCGACGGGCCGCCTCTGGATCGCGGGCGCCCCCCACCCGGGCGCGGCCAAGACGGGCCTCCCGGGCTACCCGGTGCTGGGCACGGTCTGGCTCGGTTAGGCGGCCCAGCTCGGCCGCCACCCGCCGGCCGCCCGTTCGCCCTTCGCGAGGTGACGCCGAAGCGCCGCGAGTCCGGGGTGCGCGTTGCCCCGCCGCCACACCAGCGAATGCGGGTACACCGGCACGGGAGCTTCGATCGGCACGCGCCGCAGGTCATGCCCCGGCGGCCACAACACCCGGCTCCCCGCGCCGAGCAACGTCGCCACCTCGCTCGATTCCGCGATCGTGTCCAATACCACCTCGATGCCGAAGTTCGGCCCGGCGGCGTCGATCCACAGGTCGAACGCCGCCGCGAACTCGGCGTAGTACGCGCCCCACTCGGTCCCGGGCACCACGCCGGGCAACCGGATCCGGTGCCCGGCCAGCTCGGCGGGAGTAACCGCAGCCGAGTTCGCCAGCGGGTGCGTGGGGCCACACAACAGCTGGATCGACTCGTCGAGCACCCACTGGGTGTCGAGGTCGTCGGGCAGCGTGACGACCGCGCGGAACGACGCGTCGATCGAGCCATCCCGGATCGCCGCGACCTCGAGCGCTACCTCGGGTGCGCCTGGTGGAACTCGCGCAGCAACGTGGCCGGGCACAGCCGCCTGCCGATGACGTCGACGCGGAGCGGGCCGCTGCGCACCGACGCCAGCGCGCGCAGCTCGCCCGACAGCAGCTCGCGGGCGTGCGGCAGGAACACCTCACAGCTCGGCGACACCAGAGTGGTGTGCCAGGCGCCCCAGCGGAACCAAACATCCCCCGCCGCTCCCAGGGGGGCGTCCCCAGGTCCATTCTATCGGCGGGAACCGACAACAGGCCGGAAAGCCGACACCGCAAGCGAAGTCGTCCACACTCGGCGCCAGATGTGGACAACTTGTGGCGTCACGGCATGTCGGTTGCCGCGCACGGCCGTTCCCCGCTTTGATCTCCGACGTGATGCGCGGGCGGTCGCTGGGGCCGCGGTTCAGGTGGCTCTGGTCGGCCTATGCGGTGAGCGCCTTCGGGACTTGGCTCGGCTTCGGCGCCTTCCCCATGCTCGCGATCCTCGTCCTCCACGCCGGGCCCGCGGCCGTCTCGGCGCTGGCCGCGGTCGGGCCGGCCGTCGGGGCGCTCGTCGCCGTTCCGCTGGGGCCGTGGGTCGATCGCCGGCGGAAGCAGCCGGTGCTGGTGGCCATGGACCTGGTGCGGTTCGGCGCGCTGGTCAGCGTTCCGGCCGCCTACGCCTTCGGCGTGCTGAGTTTCGGCCAGCTGCTGGCCGTCTCGGTGGTCGTCGCCGCGGCGGACATCACCTTCACCTCCGCGAGCGGGGCCTTCCTCAAGGGCCTGGTGCCGCCCGAAGACCTCCTCCTCGCGAACGGCCGGTTCGAGTCGACGAACTGGACCGCCACCGCGCTCGGGCCGCCGTTGGGCGGGGCGGCGTTCGCGCTGTTCGGGCCGGTGACGTCGGTGGTCGCCAACGCCGTCAGCTTCCTGCTCTCCGCGCTCGGGATCCGCGCGATCGGCGGGGACGAACCGCGCCCGCGCACCGCCGCCCGGCTGCGCCCGCGCGACCTCGCCGACGGCTGGCGCTTCCTGATGGCGCACCGGGGACTGCGGCCGCTGCTGTTCAACGCGATGGTGTTCAACGGCCTGGTCATGGGCACCGAGCCGCTGCTCGCCGTGCTGATGCTCAACCAGCTCGGGTTCCCGCCGTGGCAGTACGGGCTCGCGTTCGCCGTCCCGTGCCTCGGCGGGCTCGCCGGCTCACGGCTGACGCCGCGGCTGGTCGCGAAGTTCGGGCGCCACCCGGTCCTGGTGATGTCCGGCGCGATCAGGGCGTGCTGGCTGCTCGCCCTGGCCTTCATCCCGGCGGGCACCGGCGGGCTCGCCTACGTCATGGTCGTCGAACTCGGCCTGATCGTCAGCTGCAGCGTCTTCAACCCGGTGCTCGCGACCTACCGGCTCGAGCAGCTCCCGGCGGACCGCACCGCGCGGACGCTGTCGGCGTGGTCGATCAGCACGAAGGCGTCCATCGCCACGCTGACCGCGCTCTGGGGCCTGCTCGCCGGTCTGGTCGGGCCGCGCTGGGCCATCGGGATCGCCGGGGTGCTGGTCCTGGCGACGCCGTTGCTGCTGCCCCGCCGCGATCGGACGCTGGTGGCCGCCTAACCCAGCGACTTCCGCGTCGCCTGCTCGGTCTCCAGCACGCCCTGGCGGATGCCCTCCAGCTGGTCGCTCAGCTCGCGCACCGCGCCGGTGTCCACGGCGATGTCCGTCGTCGTGGCCGTGAGCTCGGCGACCCGGGCCACCAGGCTGTCCAGGCCGAGCGCGCCGGACTGCAGCTGCGCCAGCAGTTTGTCGCGGGCGCCGGACAGCCGCGCGTGCACGTCCGCCTGGGCCTGGACCGCCGTCAGCGCCTGCTCCAGGTCGCCGCGCACGTCCGCCCGGGCCGTGCGCAACTCGCGCTGCAGCCGACGCCGTTCGTGCGCGACGGCGTCCGGATCGACCCTGGCCAGCGCCTGACCCGTCGCCGACGCGCGGCCGGCCAGGCGTTCGAGCGTCGCCAGCGTTTCCCGGACCACCGGCTCCATGTCCGCCACGCGGTCGGCGAGCGGACCGGACTCGAGCGAGCCGCTCAGCGAGGCGAAGCCCTCCGCCGCGGCCGACGCGCGATGCAGCCAGTTCTCCTCGGCCGATCCGGGTGCCACGTCCAGCACGCGGGCTTCCCGCGGTGGCGGCTCCTTCTCGCGGGTTGCCACCGCCACGCCCGCCCGGGCGGCGAGCACCGCCACCCCGACCCCGAGGGCGGCGACGACCGGCAGCTGCACGGCCCAGGCCACCCCGGCCGACGTGGCGGCGAGCAGCAGCCCCCACGGTTCGGCGAGCTCACGGGCGAACTTCATGTCAGAAATTGGAGATCACGGAGGTGAACACCTGGTTGATCGAGTCCGGTTTGGACGAATCGTACTCCGAACCCGCGGTCGCCTCGGCGATCTGCTTCAGCACGTCCTGGTCGGCGTCCGAGCCGTAGGCGATGGTGAACAGCCGGACCGACTCCGCGTTGCCCTCCGGTCGCAGCTGCGGCACCAGGTGCTCGAGGTCGATGCCGCCGGAGTCCTCGTTGCGGCCGTCGGTCAGCACCACGACCGCGTTGATCGCCGCCGGGTCCAGGTGGGCCTTCATGTACTCGTACGCGGCCAGCGACGAGTCGTACAACCCCGTGCCGGACTGGGGAGTCAGCCCGCTGAGCCGCATGGCCAGGGTCTCCTTGCCGCTGTTCCCGAGCGCCTGCACCGGGAGCAGCTCCTGGTAGTCCTTGTCGCCGTCGAGGTGGGTCGCAAACTGCCAGAGCCCGACCTGGTCGCGCGGCACGAACTGGCCGAGCGAGTCGATCGCGGCCTGCTTCGCCAGGTCGATCTTGCTCTTGCCGGTGCCCTTCACCTCGTCGCCCATCGAGCCCGAGACGTCCACGACGAGCAGCACGTTCGCCTTCTTCCGCAGGTCGGTCCAGGACGCCAGCAGCTTCGACAGCACCGACGGCGACGGCGGCCGCAGGAAGCTGATCTTCGCGTCCGGCTGGACGCCGTTGGCGGGCGTCGCCGGCGGGCCCGGCTTGCCCTCGAACGACCGGAAGCCGAGCGCGGCGAACTTCGCCTGCGTCTCGGCGAGGCGCAGGTAGCCGAGGAAGTCCGCGGCGATCTGCTTGCGCACCGGGTCCGCCCAGTTCAGCGTGACGAACGGGTGGTCGGAGTTGAGCGTCCCGTCACCCGGGTAGATCGCCACCAGCGGCACCTTCGGCGGCCCGTGCTGCCCGACCTTGGCCGGGTCGTTCGTCGGGTTGCCCTGGTTGTAGCCGATCAGCGAGTTCTCCTCGACGGTGACCGCCGAGATGTACGACAGCGCCGCGCCCTTGTCGTCGGCCTTCTGCAGGTTGGTCAGGAAGGTGAGCGTGGTGTCGCCGTAGTGCACGATCGCCTGCTCGATGTTCGTGACGAACTGCTTCGCGTCCGGCTTCTCGAGCGCGGCCGCGGTGAGGTCGGACGACGTGCCGGTGGCGGCGTAGTAGGCACCGATCGTCGCGTTCAGCCCGGACGTCGAGATGTTCGGGTTCGTCTTGCCCAGCCGGAACTTGCCCCACTCCGGGTGGCCGTACTTCGCCCAGCCCGCCGGGTCGGTGGCCAGGCCGGCGAGGTCCTTCCAGCCGATCGCCTTGCCGGGCCAGCCGAGCGCCTCGGCCATCGGCTTCGGCATCGCGACGACCAGCGGCGCGTTCGCGATCGACGGCGGATCACCGTCCGGCACGAGCGAACCGGTGTCGCCCTTCGCGTTGACGCGCAGCAGGTTGACCCAGCCGCTCGCGGCCGGTGTCCAGACGTCCGGGCGCGGCCCGTCGACGGCTTCGTTCCAGCCGTTGGCCAGCGCCTGCATCGCGACGCCGGACGACTTCGACTTCACGACGACGTCGACGCAGTGCCCGGCGACCGTCCGTCCGGAGTAGGCCTTCGCGGCCTCTTGGACGATGCCGACCTTTTCCGGTGACGAAGCGACGTTGAGCGCGATCGCGTCCGCGCCTGAGCACTTCGGCGCGTCGGCCTCGTCGCTCGAATCGCTGGTCCAGTACCGGATTCCGATGATCAAGGCGATCGCGACCACGATCGCGGCCAGGAACGGGAGAACTTTTCTCTTTCGACGCGCTGGCTGGGAATTGATCATCAAAACCTCCCCGTTCCGCCACCCGGATTTCCATTATCCGGCCGGCGGAACGGGGAGGGGACGGTATTTCCGAATCTTGACTATGACTTAGGGCCGCGGCGGGACCACGTCCAGGCGTAACCGGGGTCTTCGGACGCCTCGGCCGCTTCGCCGAGCTCCAGCGGCGCGAACGTGTCGACCATGACCGCCGTCTCGTCGAAGAACTCCGCGCCGATCGACGCCTCCGCCGCGCCCGGCTGCGGGCCGTGCGTGAACCCGGACGGGTGCAGCGAGAGCGAGCCGATGCCGATCCCCGAGCCCTTCCGGGCCTCGTAGTTGCCGCGCACGTAGAACATCAGCTCGTCGGAGTCGACGTTCGCGTGGTTGTACGGCACCGGGATCGCGCCCTCGTGGTAGTCGACCTTCCGCGGGCAGAAGGAGCAGACGACGAAGTTCGGGCCCTCGAACGTCTGGTGCACGGGCGGCGGCTGGTGCACGCGGCCGGTGATCGGCTCGAAGTCGTCGATGTTGAACACCCACGGGTAGAGGCAGCCGTCCCAGCCGACGACGTCGAAGGGGTGCGTCGCGTAGGTGTAGCGGGTCAGCCCGGCGCGGTGCCGCACGAGCACCTCGACGTCCTCGCCGTCCTCCAGCAGCGGCTCCTCCGGCCCGCGGATGTCGCGCTCGCAGTACGGCGAGTGCTCCAGGAACTGCCCCTTCGCGGACAGGTAGCGCTTCGGCGGCCCGATGTGGCCGCGCGCCTCGAGGGTGAAGAGGTTGACCTCGCCGTCGGGGACGACCCGGTAGGTGCACGACGTCGGGATCACGACGTAGTCGCCGTCGCCGACCTCGAGGCGGCCGTAGATCGTCTCGAAGGTCGCCGAGCCGCCGTGGACGTAGAAGAGCTCGTCGCCGGCCGCGTTGCGATACAGCGGGCTGGGCGCGGTCGCGGTGACGAATCCGATGGTGACGTCGTTGTTGCCGAACAGCCGCCGCCGGTCGGTCACCGCGTCGGCCTCGCCGCCGAACTTGAGGTCCCGGGTCCGGAACGACCGCGGCTTGAGCGGGTGGTTCGGGGTGAGCGACCCGCGGTCCTCCGCGACTGCGACGGCGTCGACGATCGCCGTCGGCAGGCCGCGGTGGTAGAGCAGCGCGGAGTCGGCGGAGAAGCCCTCGACGCCCATCAGCTCTTCGGCGTAGAGCCCGCCGTCCGGCTTCCGGAACGCGGTGTGCCGCTTGTGCGGGATCTCGCCTACTCGCCGGTAGTAAGGCATCGACGTCCCCTTCTGACGTGTTCGTTGTGCGAACGATTTTGTCCTGATGTCGTACGCTACTAGCGTGTCAGTCGTGTCAAGCGCTGTGGAACTCACGCCCCCCGGCCCCCGTGGAATTCCTCCCCTGTTCGCGAGGCTCGTCGACGACTCGGCGCTGTTCCCTCCGGGCGATGCGGCCATGCCCGAAGCACTCCGTGCGCACTTCGCCAGCCGGGGCTCCGAACACGCCGGTGTCCTGGGGGTTTTCCTCTGCCAGGCGTCGCGGCTGCCCGAGCTCATCACCGAGCTGATCAAGATCAAGCCGAAGCAGCCGCTGCCGCTTTCGCTGATCATCGACACCGGCCTCGGCGGGGTCCCGAAGGCCATCTCGATCGTCGAATCGCGCAGTGAGCTGCTCGCGCTGCGGATGGTCGAGATGCCCGCGCCGTCGGACGTCGACGAGGTGTGGCTCGAGCGCGTCTCGGAGTTCGTGCCGGAGGACGTCATCCGGGTGGTCGAGCCGCGGCGCGGTGTCGGCTGGCTCGACGGTGTCCGGAAGGTGATCGAGCACGGCAGCTGGCCGAAGATCCGCTGCGGCGGGCAGGCGGGCGAGAACTTCCCCAGCGTCGACGAGGTGGCCGACTTCCTCGCCGTCGTCAGCGGGTCCACCGGAGCGTCGTTCAAGGCGACGAACAGCCTGCACCGCGCGGTCCGGCACACCGACCCGGACACCGGGTTCGTGCACCACGGCTTCCTGAACCTGCTCGTGGCCTCCGCGCGCAGCCTGGCCGGCGGAGACGTCCGGGGCGCGCTGGAGTCGACCGACGCCCAGGCGCTGGCCGAGGAGGCCCGTGCGCTGTCCGAGCCGGCCGCGAAGGCCGTGCGGGCGCTGTTCGCGTCCTATGCGGCGGCGTCGTTCGAGGAGCCGGTCGCCGACCTGGGCGAACTCGGCTTGCTGTGACCGGCCGGGAGGGGTCGCTGACGCTCGACCGGGGCTTGGCGCTGCTGCAGGCAGTCGCCGACGCCGGGGGCGACGCGGCGACCATCTCCGAGCTGGCGGTGGCCATCGGGGCCAGCCGCGCGGCCGTCTACCGGCTGCTCGTGCCGCTGTCGGAGCGCGGGCTGGTCTGGCGCGACGGCACCAAGGTCCGGCTCGGCGTCGGGCTGCTCCGGCTGGCCGGGCAGGTGCTGCCGCAGCTGCGGGACGCGGCCGGCCCGGTGCTGCGCGAACTGGCCGAGAAGGTCGGCGCGACCGCGCACTTGTCGGTCGCGCAGGGGGCGCAAGCGCTTGCGGTCGCCGTCGTCGAGCCGTCCTGGACCAACTTCCACGTCGCCTACCGGGTGGGCAGCCGGCACTCGCTGACCGCCGGCGCGGCCGGTAAGGCGATGAGCCTGCGGCCGGGCGGTGACGGCTGGGTGACGTCGACCGGTGAGCTGGAGGCGGGCGCGTCCGGCGTCGCGGCGCCGGTGCGCGGGGTGCCGGGGCTGCGGGCGAGCGTCGGCGTCGTCTCGATGGAGCCGCTGAAGGCGGCCGAAGTGGGCCCGCAGGTCGTCGCGGCCGCCACCCGGCTGGCCGACATCCTCAAGACGGACGGCTGAGCAGCGGCCGGACCATCGTCAGCAGCAGGGCGACGTCGACGGTGAACAGCAGCCGCTCGAAGAGGCCGAGCGTGACGTCCTGCTGGGCCGGGCCGAGGACGAGCGTCAGGACGAAGCCGCCGAGCACCACGCCGACGCTGGCGAAGCTCGCCGTGGCCAGGCGCCGGATCGTCGTCCGGCGGGGCTCCCACGGGCAGCGCTCGCGGCCCTTCCGCGTGAGCACGAACGCGGCCGCGGGCAGCGCGACGAACGCCGTCAGCGCGGCGATGTTGTGGACCTGTCCGGCCAGCGAACGCGCCTGGCCGTCCGGGTCGACGGGGACGAGGCCGCAGACCAGCAGCCCGGCCGACCAGACGCCGAGCAGCACGCAGACGGCGGTGGTGCCGGGGCGGTGGGCCTTGGCGATCCCGGCCAGCAGGGCAACCGAGCCGAGCGAGAGGGCCAGGCACATGACGCTGAACAGGGGAGCGGCCGACGAGGTGCCGAGCTTGCCGTAGACGTACTCCGACAGCGTCTGCCAGATCGGGCTGACCTGCCCGGACAGCCGCAGGTGCAGGTCGATCGAGATGACCACGGCGAGGCCGATGCCGCCGATCGCGATCCGGCCGTGCAGCGGCGAGACCGCGTGCGTCTTCGGCGAGTTCACCCGGTGCTCCCCCTTTCGTTCCCGAAAGGTTACCGGGCGAACCTGTGAGGCAGCCGTCAGAAGGCGAGCTGGAGCAGGGCGAATGCCGCGAACCCGGCGAAGGCGAACCCGGCGCAGCGCTGGATCAGCTTCGGCTTGATCCGGCTGCGGATCTTCGCGCCGATGAACACGGCGAGCCCGGCGACCACCACGAGGGCGGTGAAGGCGCCGACGCCGACGGCGAACGGGTTGCCGATGCGGGCGGCGAGGCTGGCCGTCGCGAGCTGGGAGGCGTCACCCCACTCGGCGGCGAAGAGCACGCCGAACGACGTCATCGCCGAGCGAGTGAAGGACGCCGCGGAGGGGCCGGTGCGCGAAGCGTCTTCGCCTGCTTCGTCGGCTTCGCTGAAGCCCTCGCGAAGGAGCATGAAAGAGCCGAGGCCGAACATCGCGGCGACGACCAGGGAAAGGACGACGTCCGGTAACAGCGTCAACACGCTGCCGAACGCGACCGCTATGACGCATTGCACGGCGAACGCGGCGCACACCCCGGCGAAAACCGGCCAGCCGCGGAAACGGGTGGTCAGCACCAGGGTGGCGACGAGCGTCTTGTCCGGCAGCTCCACGGCGAGGACCAGGCCGAACGCGCTGATCAGCGCCACCATAGCGGCAGTCATGAGTATTTTTTCGCCCCTTTCACTGCAACGATAAAGGGGAGGTTAGGAAAGCTGCAAGCTGATGGCGATCGCGAAATTGCGCGATCGGCGGCCATGAATTTGACATCCCGGGGTGTCACACAATTTTTTTCGGTGTGCCGAATTTTTGGTTGCGGCCTGCGGTAGGTTCACCGGCATGGGGTCACAGGCGCGTGCTGCGCAGGTCGAAGAGGTCATCCGCCGGGTGGAAACGCACTACGTCTTCCCGGACGTCGCCGCGAAGCTCGCGAAGGTGCTTCGCGCGCGTCTCGACGAAGGCGCGTACGCGGACCTCGGCGAAGCGGAATTCGCGACGGCCGTCACAACCGACCTCCAGTCGGTGAACGACGACAAGCACCTCCGGCTGCGTCACCACCTCGACCCCGTCGCCGTGGACGGTGCCGCGGAGCACGCGTCTGAGCACTTCCGGCGCGCCGGCGAGCTGGAGAACTTCGGGATCGCGTCGGTACGGCGGCTCGCGGGCAACGTCGGCTACCTCGACACGACCATGCTCTACCCGATCGACCTCGCCGCGCCGTCGGTCTCGGCGGCGATGACGTTGATCGCCTCGGCCGACGCGCTGCTGCTCGACGTCCGGCACAACCGCGGCGGCGACCCGGAGACCAGCGCGTTCCTGCAGAGCTACCTCGTCGACGAGCGCACCCACTACCTAGACTTCTACGAGCGCGACGGCGACCGCGTCACCCAGATGTGGACGTTGCCGTACGTCCCGGGCCCGAAGTTCGGCGGCACCAAGCCGATCTGGGTGCTCACCGGCCCGGTGACGTTCTCCGGCGGCGAGGACCTCGCCTTCTCGCTGCAGCGGCAGGGCCGCGCGAAAACCGTCGGCGAAACGACGCGAGGCGGCGCGCACCCCTGCGATCGGTACAAAGTGGACACCTACCTGGACGTGACCGTGCCGATCGCCCGCTCGTACGACCCGGACTCGGGGGAGAACTGGGAGGGCGTCGGCGTGGCGCCGAACATCCCGGTCGAGGCGGGCAAAGCGTTCGACACCGCGTACGCGCTGGCGCTGCGGCACGTCCTCGAGCTGGGCGACGAGGGGCCGCGGCGGGTCGTGGCCGAGGAGGCGCGGAAGGCCCTCGACCAGCGGTAGGACGTTGGTCCCGCCGGGAACGGGACCAGTTGATCTGGCCGGGTCAGGCCCCCCGGAGCAGGCTGGACCACGTGGAGGTCCTTGAGCTAGCGCGGTGGCAGTTCGGCATCACCACCGTCTACCACTTCCTGATGGTCCCGCTGACCATCGGGCTGTCGATCCTGGTCGCGGCGATGCAGACCGCTTGGGTCCGCACCGGCGAGCTGCGGCACCTGAAGATGACCAAGTTCTGGGGCAAGCTGCTGCTGGTCAACTTCGCCATGGGCGTGGTGACCGGGATCGTGCAGGAGTTCCAGTTCGGGATGAACTGGAGCGCGTACTCCCGCTTCGTCGGCGACGTCTTCGGCGCGCCACTGGCGATGGAAGGGCTCGTCGCGTTCTTCGTCGAGTCGACGTTCCTCGGCCTGTGGATCTTCGGCTGGGACCGGCTGCCGAAGAAGGTGCACCTGGCGTGCGCATGGGCGTTCTCGCTGGCCACGATGGCGTCGGCGTACTTCATCCTGGCCGCGAACTCGTGGATGCAGCACCCGGTGGGCGTGACGTTCGACAACGGCAAGCCGACCATGAACTCGATCTGGGCGGTGCTGACGAACAACACGGCACTGGCCGCGATCCCGCACACCCTGGCCGGCGCGTTCTCGGTGGCGGCGGCGTTCCTGGTGGGCGTCGCGGGCTGGCACCTCTGGCGGCGTCGCGCCAATGAGGACGTCTGGCGCTCGTCGCTGCGCCTCGGCGGCTGGGTCGGCGTGGCGGCATTCGCGGTCCTGGCGATCACGGGTGACGCGCAGGGCAAGCTGATGTTCGAGCAGCAGCCGATGAAGATGGCGTCGGCGGAAGCCCTGTGCCACACGGAAAAGCCGGCCAGCTTCTCGATCATCGCGATCGGCGACGTCTCGGGCGCGAACTGCGAGGACGTGAAGACGTTCAACGTGCCCGCGCTGCTGTCGTTCCTGGCGCACAACGACTTCTCGACCGAGGTCAAGGGCGTCGAGAACCTGGTGACGGAGTACCAGGCGAAGTACGGCACGAACTACCCGGACGACCCGGCCCTGGGTTCGCTGGCGGGCAAGCCGATCGACTACGTCCCCAACCTCCCGGTGACGTACTGGGGCTTCCGCATGATGATCGGCTTCGGCGCGATCTCGGCGGGCATCGGCCTCCTGGCCCTCTGGCTGACCCGCCGAGGCCGCATCCCCAGCGGCCGCTGGTTCCCGCTGCTGGTCCTCGGCGGCATCGCAACCCCGTTCCTCGGCAACAGCGCGGGCTGGATCTTCACCGAGATGGGCCGTCAGCCGTTCGTGGTGGCCCCCAACCCCACCGGCGTCGACGGCGTGTGGATGTTCACCGCCCAGGCGGTGTCGAGGCTGACCACGGGCGAGGTCTGGACATCGTTGATCGCCCTGACCACGGTGTACGCGGCCCTCGGCGTGGTGGAGGTCTACCTGATGCGCAAGTACATCCGCGGCGGCGTCGAAGCGGTGATGCCCCCGGAGAAGCCCAAGGATTCCGACAAACCGGGCGAGGACACGCTCGCCTTCGCGTACTGAGGCGGCCGAGATGCCCAATTCCCAGACCAGCGGCTGTGCAGCAGTTCTCCCAGGAAGCCGACCGAGTGCCGGTCGGAACAACCGACCAGCGCGGCCGACCGGACGTCTTCAACGCATCAGGCGAGCCCTTCCCGGCACACCCCGCCCCGCTCGAGGGTCTGGTTCGGCGCCGCTCCGGCGTCTCACCGCCGCTCCGGTCAGGCGGCCGAAGATGCCAAATCCCCAGCTCAGCGGCTGTGCAGCAGCCTCTCACCATCCAAAAGCAGCCCCCGCCCTTCCCGGGGGGCGTCCCCAAACCCAGTGTATCGGGTCGGTCACTCTCCAGGGTTACCCACAGCAAATCTGTGGACAACTCGACCCGTTGTGGATAACTCACGGCGACCGGCCGGTCGGAGGTGCCCGATGACCCTCGCCATCGTCTGGTTCGTCGTCATCGCCTTCTTCTGGCTCGGCTACCTCTTCCTCGAAGGCTTCGACTTCGGCGTCGGCATGCTGCTGCCCGTCCTCGCGAAGGACAACACCGAGCGGCGCGTCATGGTCAACACCATCGGCCCGGTCTGGGACGGCAACGAAGTCTGGCTCATCGTCGCCGGCGGGGCCATGTTCGCCGCCTTCCCCGCCTGGTACGCCGGGCTGTTCTCGGCCGCCTACCTGCCTCTGCTGCTCGTGCTGCTCGCCCTCATCGGCCGCGGCGTCGCCTTCGAGTACCGCGGCAAGGTCGACTCCGACCGCTGGCGCCGCAACTGGGACCGCGTCATCATGCTCGGCTCGTGGATCCCGCCGCTCGGCGTCGGCCTCATCCTCGCCACCACCGTCCTCGGCCTGCCCCTCGACGCCGCCGGCAACCGCGTCGGCGGAGCGTTCGCCGCCGTCCGGTGGGACACCCTGCTCGGCGCGCTCGCCATCGCCGCCTTCTCGATCACCCACGGCGCCGCGTTCCTCGCCCTCAAAACCAGCGGTGAACTGCGAGAACGTGCGAAGAACCTGGCCAGCAAGCTGCTCCCGGTCGCCATGGTGTCGATGGTCGCGTTCCTCTCGGTCGTCCAGTGGCGCGCCGGCACGTTGTGGACACTGCTCTCGTTCGGGATCAGTGCTCTCGCTGCGGCCGTCGCCTGGCTGCGGCTGCGCGCCGACCGCGACGGGCAGGCGTTCGCCGCGCTCGGCGTGGTCATCGCCGGGGCCGCCGTCACGATGTTCGGCGCGCTGTTCCCGAACGTGCTGCCCTCCACCTTCGACGCCGCCAACACCCTGACCATCGAAGGCGCCGCGTCGAGCCCGTACACGCTGACCGTGATGACCTGGGTCGCCGTCTTCGGCGCCCCGGCGGTGCTGATCTACCAGGGCTGGACGTACTGGGTGTTCCGCAAGCGCATCGGCACCCAGCACATCCCGGCGGTCCACGCACCATGAACGAACTTCCCGGGCGCGCAACCCTTCTCGCCTCGGAGTCCACAGTGGACTCAGCGCGGCCGGGAAAGGGCCCGCTCGGCGCGCTGCCGGCCCTCGTGCCGGCCGTGCGCCGGGCGCTGGTCCTGGTGGGCTTCCTGTCGTTCGTCCACGCCGCCGCCCTGGTGGCACAGGCGTTCCTGCTCGCCGACGTCCTCGCGGCGATCGTCGGAGCAGGGTCCGGGGGACGCACCGCCCAGCTGGCCGCGCTGCTCGCGCTCGTCGCGACGCGCGCGCTGACCGGCTGGGCGGTGCGCACGGTCTCCGCCCGCGCCGCCGCGACCGCGCAACGCGAACTGCGCGCCAAGGCCGTCGACCACGCGCTGCGCCTGGGCCCCGAGTGGACCGCCCAGCGCGGCCACGGCGAGCTGACCGCGCTCACCACCCGCGGCCTCGACGCGCTCGACGCCTACTTCCGCGAGTACCTCCCCGCCCTGGTCACGGCGGCCGTCGTGCCCCTCGGCGCCGGCGCGGCGATCCTGTTCGCCGACTGGCCGTCCGGCGTGATCGTCGCGCTGACCGTGCCGCTGCTGCCGATGTTCGCCATCCTCGTCGGCAAGTACACCGCCGACCGCGTCGCCGGCGCGACCGACGCAACGCACCGGATGTCCGAGCGGCTCCTGGAACTCGTCCGCGTGCTGCCGGTGCTGACCGCGTTCCGCCGCGCCGCGGCGCAGGCCGAGACCGTCCGGCGGCTGTCCGAACGCCACCGCCGCGCGACGCTCAAGACGTTGAAAGTCGCCTTCTCCTCGGCGTTCGTGCTCGAACTGGTCGCGACGCTGTCGGTGGCGCTCGTCGCGGTGGTGATCGGCGTCCGGCTCGCCGGCGGCAGCCTGCCGCTGGCCATCGGGCTCGGCGTGCTGATCCTCGCGCCGGAGTGCTACCAGCCGTTGCGCGCGGTCGGCGCGGCGTTCCACGCCAGCGAGGACGGCGTCGAAGCGGTCCGGCGCGTCGCCGATCTGCTGGCCCTTCCCGTGCCGCCGTCGGGGACCGCGATCCCGTCGCGAGGCGAGGTGCGGGTGGCAGCGCTGCGGGTGGCGCGCCGCGGCGGCTTCGCGCCGGACGGCGAGTCGTTCGCGGTCCGCCCCGGCGAGACGGTCTGGCTTCGCGCCCCGAGCGGCGGCGGCAAGTCGACGACGCTCTCGGCCCTGCTCGGCTTCGTCCCGGCGCACGACGGCACCATCACGATCGGCTCGACCGGCCTCGCCGACGCCGACCTCGCGCGCTGGCGTGAACAGGTCGCGTGGGTGCCGCAGTCACCGGTGTTCACCGGCGGCACGGTCCGCGACGAAACGGGCTCGCCGGACGAGCTGCTCGCCGAACTCGGTCTCAACTGGCTGGCCGACCGGCCGGTTTCCCAGCTGTCGCTGGGCCAGCGTCAACGCGTCGCCGTCGCGCGGGCGCTGAACCGGGTGCGGCACGGCGCCTGGCTGCTCCTGCTCGACGAGCCGACGGCGCACCTCGACGAAGCCAGCGCGCGCCTGGTGCTCGACGCCGTGCAGCGCGCCGTCGACAACGGCGCGGCGGCGATCATCGCGGCCCACGAACGCACCGCGGCGGTCGACCTGCCGTCCGAAGTCGCATCCGCCGCGGAGACGTCCACAGTGGACTATTCGGCCCCGCCGCTGAAGTGGCGCGCGCTCCTCGACGGACGTCTCTTCGGGGGCGCCGCGCTGGGCGCGCTGGCGCTGCTGGCCGGCGTGGCGCTGACGGCGACGTCGGGCTGGCTGATCGCCAAGGCGTCCCAGCAGCCGCCGATCCTGACGTTGACGGTCGCGGTCGTCGGCGTCCGCGCGTTCGGCCTCGGCCGCGCGGGGCTGCGGTACGTCGAACGGCTGGTCACGCACGACGCCGCGTTCCGCATCGCCGGCCGCGTCCGCGTGCGGCTGTGGAACTCGCTGGTCCGCCTCGGGCCGGCGCGCAGCCTGCGCGCGGGCGAGGGGCAACGCCGGCTGGTGGGTGACGTCGACACCGTGCGCGACCTGCTGCCGCGCGTGGTGTCGCCGCCGCTGGTGGTGCTCCTGGTCGCGGCCGGCGCGATCGCCGTGCAGACGTGGGTGCTGCCGGCGGCGGGCCTGACGCTCGCGGCGGCGGTGGCGCTCGGGCTGTGCGCTCCGTGGGTCGCCTTGCGCGCGGAGCGCCGGGCGACGTCCGCGCTGGCCACCGGCCGGCGCGAGGTGGCCACCCGCGTCTTGGTGATCTTCGAAGCCGCGGCTGAGCTGCTCGCGTTCGGCACGGCGGGGAATCACCGCCGCGCTCTGACGGACGCCGACACGCGTTTGGTGGCGCAAGCGCGTCGCCAGGCGTTCGGCGCGGGCGCAGCGGAAGCACTGGTGACGCTGGTCTGCGGAGCGGCGGCGGTCGTCAGCACGGCGTTCGCCGCGGCGGCGGTCGCGGACGGACGGCTCGACCCGGTCCTGGCGCCGCTGCCGGCGCTGGTGCCGCTCGCGCTGGCGGAGGTCCTGGCGCTGCTCCCGCCGGTCGCGCAGCACTGGGACACGCTGCAACGCGCGCGCCGCCGCCTCGCCGACGTGCCGGAAGCGCCGGTGCTCGCGGCGTCGGGGCCGGCGGTCTCGTTGCGGGGAGCGGACCTCGGCTGGCCGGGCGGACCGGTGGTGTTGCACGAGGTCGACGTCGACCTGCCACCGGGAACGTACGCGGCGGTGGTCGGCCCGAGCGGAGCGGGCAAGTCGACGCTCGTCGCGGCGTTGCTGGGGTTCCTCGCGCCCCGCCGGGGTGCGGTGGAGGTCCCGGACGCGGTGGCGTGGGCCCCGCAGGAGCCGATGCTCGCGGCGACGACGATCGCCGAGAACCTCCGCCTGGCCCGCCCGACGGCGACCGAAGAGGAGCTGTGCGAGGCGTTGCAAGCCGCGGCGCTCGACGTTCCGCCGGAGACGGTGCTCGGCAGCGGCGGCACCGGACTGTCCGGCGGCCAGGCCCAGCGGGTGGCGCTGGCGCGGGCGCTGCTCGGTGCGCCGTCGGCCGGGCTGGTGCTGCTGGACGAGCCGACCGCGCACCTGGACGAAGCGACGGCCCGGGCGGTGCGGGCACACCTGCGGGAGGCCTTGGCCGGCCGCACGGTCGTGCACGTGACGCACGTGGCGGCGGAGGCGGCGGACGCGGACGTGGTCCTCGAGGTCCGCGACGGCCGGGTCGTGACCAGAGTGCCGGTGCCGTGATCGATTCCCGCGGTGTCCCTGCCGCGCCGTCGCCGCGCCGCGCGATAATGGCGGAACTCATGGATCCGACGCTTGCCGCGCGCGCACTGTCCGCGGCCACAGAGATCACGAGCACCGCCCTGTCCGGCGACGACCCGGGAGCGGTGCTGGACACGGTCGTGGCCAGAGCGGCCGAGCTGGCCGACGCCGACCTGGGCCTGGCCATGGTGAGCACCGAGGACGGCCGGGTCGTGGTCGAGGCCGCCTACTACGCCACCCCCCACCCGGCAGGCGAAGTCACCACACGACCCGGCCCAGACGACCCGAAAACCGGCACGGCCGCCGGCGGCACCGGGCCGGCGATCGAAACGGGTCGGCCGCCAGCCGAGCTCGGCGACGGCAGCGCAACCGGCTCCGCCGCAGTGGCGGGCGAACCGCGTCTCGGCGGCTCGGCCCCGGTCTCGGGCAGCCCGCAACCAGGTGCGGCAGCCGGTGGGGAGTCGCTGCGGGGGTTGGCTCTTCCCGCCGACTCCGCGGCCGGTCAGGTGGCTCGCGGGGGCGAACCCGTGTCCAGCGAAGACTTCACCGTCGATCCTCGCACCGCGCCCTACGTGCCCGCCGAACTCCACGGCTACGGCCCCTTCGCGGCCGCGCCGTTCGGGTCCGGGGGGCGGGTTCTCGGGTCGCTCACCGTCTACCGGAAACGGGGGCGGGAGCCCTTCTCCGCGGGCACCGTCGAGATGCTTGTCGCCTTCGCTGCCCAGGCCGGGGTTGTCCTCGCGCTCGCCGAAGGGGCCAACGCGCGCCATCGCGTTGCCCTCTACGAAGAGCGGGAGCGCATTGCCCGCGAGCTTCACGACGTCATCGTCCAGCGGCTCTACGGCGCCGGGATGCAGCTGGACCGTGTCCGGCGGAACATGCGCAAGCGGTTCGCCCAGGCCGATGGGGCTCGGCTTTCCGATGCCATCGACCAGCTCGACCAGACCATCGAGGAAATCCGCGGCACCGTGCGCGCGCTGCGGTCGCCGGAGCCTCGCCACGACACCGGCACGCCCACCGACCTCGCCGAGTCGGCGCGCGGCGAGGTTCGCATCGCCGGCGAGCTGCTCGGCTACCCGCCGACCCTGGAGCTGTCCGGCGAATTCGCCGACATCCCCGCGGAACGCGCCGACCACATCCGGGCCGCGCTGCGGGAAGCACTGTCCAATGTGGTCCGGCATTCCGGCGCCAGCGAAACCCGCGTGACGCTCACCAGGGACTCCGACGGCGTCAAACTCCGCGTGCGGGACAACGGTTCCGGTGTTCCCCAAGGCGTGGCCACCCGTGGGCTGCGCCATCTCGCCGAACGCGCCGACGCCGCGGGCGGGAAGTTCTTCCTGAACTCCTCACCCAGCCTCGGCACCCTCGTCGCGTTCGACCTGCCGCTCGACTGACTCATCCTTCTCGGGTCATCCAGCCTCCCTTCCACGCCCTCGACGTTGATCTTACCGGCCGGTCGAACATATATTCGACTCACGTTCGAGTGAATCTGGGCGGGGAAACGACCTGATCGACATGGCTGACCGTGACGAGGTGCGGAAAAGGTCGCAGCGAACGGCGGATTGCGAACGCGGCGGCTGCGGATGGTTACTTCTCGCGCCGCGCGATCCAGGCCGCCGCCTGCGTCCGGCGCTGCATGCCGAGCTTCGCCAGCACCGACGTGACGTAGTTCTTGACCGTCTTCTCCGCGAGGAACAACCGCTCGGCGATCTCGCGGTTCGACAGGCCCTGGCCGATCAGCTCCAGCACGTCGCGCTCGCGCTCGGTGAGCGTCGCCAGCTCGTCCGTCGGCGGGTGGCGCATCTTGTCCAGAACGCGCGCGGTGCTCACCGGGTCCAGCAGTGACCGCCCGGCCGCCACCTCGCGGACCGCGTTCACGACGTCCTGCCCGCGCACCTGCTTGAGCAGGTACCCCGCCGCGCCGGCCATGATCGCGCCGACCATCGCCTCTTCGTCGTCGAACGCGGTGAGCATCAGGCAGGCCGGCGGGTTCGGCTTCGACCGCAGCTCGCGGCAGAGCGTGATGCCGTCGCCGTCGCCGAGGCGGACGTCGACCACCGCGACCTCCGGCTCGACGTGCATCGCCACCGCCAGGGCCTCTTCGACGCTGCTCGCCTCGGCGACGACCTCGATGTCGGGCTCGTCGCCGAGGAGGTCGCGGAGCCCGCGGCGGACCAGTTCGTGGTCGTCGACGAGCAGTACCTGGATCGGCATACCCCGAGGCTACGGGGTGCGCGGACACCGCGGTGGCGGCCGGTCGGCACCGTCACACGTGAATTACCTCAAAGGTGTGACCGCGGAGCCCGTAACATTCCGGCCGGTATGCATTCCTGAGCAGTGAATCCGCAGGTCAACACGGAAATGCGAAAGAATCACGGAACCTGGCGCTCTTCGTGGAGTGCTGGCATTTCCGGAATTTCGGAAACGTCCGTAACAGCGTCGCCGAGGCGGCGATAGTAACCACGCAATCGCCTCAGATTCCGTTCGGAAGGAATTTCGTTGTCCCTGTTTCGTCGTGCCTTGACGACGGCCGCCGCCGTTGCCGGGTTCGCTCTCCTCGGCCCCGTCCCCTTCGCTTCCGCGCAGCTCGCGACCCCGCTCGCCGCCGACAAAGACTGCTCGGACTTCCAATATCAGGAGGAAGCTCAGGCGGTTCTCGACGCCACGCCAGGCGATCCCAACGGCCTGGACCGCGACAAGAACGGCATCGCCTGCGAAACGCTCCCGCACCGGCCGAAGCAGCCGGCCACCGCAACAACGTCCACGACGAAAAAGACCACCACGCCGCCGAAGAAGGACACCAAAAAGACCGGCGGCCAGGTGAAGGTCAAGCCGGTCGGCGGCGTCGCCACCGGTGGCGGTGAGCCGGACGACGACGTCCCCGGGTTCCTCGTGCTCAGCGGCACGCTGCTCGCCGCGACCGTGTCCGGCGGCATGGTGCTCTACCTGCGCCGGCGCCCGAGTTGAGGCACCCGCGTCTGTGGCCCGCGGTCACCGCGGTCGCCGCCGCGCTCGGCGTCGTCGTGGCCGTGGCCCTCGTCCTCGTCCTGGCGCCGAAGGCACCGCAGGAGATCGCCCCGCCGAGCCCGGCCGCCCCGGACCCGGTGGGCACCGCGAGCCTCGCGCACCCCACGGCAACGACCGCCGACGGCCTCCCCTCGGCGAAACCGGCGTCACTGACCATTCCCGCGATCGGCGTCCGGGCCGGGGAGATCAAGGACCTCGGCCTGACGCCGGACGGCGCGCTGGAAGTCCCGGGCGACGCCACGACCGTCGGCTGGTTCACCGGCGCGCCGTCGCCCGGGGAGACCGGCCCGGCGGTGCTGGCCGCGCACGTCGACTACAAGCACGTGCCCGGCGCGTTTTCCCGCCTGAAGGACCTGCGGCCGGGCGAGCAGGCCAGGGTCGGCCGCGCGGACGGCCGGATCGCCGTCTTCACCGTCTACCGCGTCGACCGCTACGCGAAGGCCGCGTTCCCGACCGACGAGGTCTACGGCGACACCCCGGACCCCGAGCTGCGGCTCATCACCTGCGGCGGGGCGTTCGACCGGTCGAGCGGCAACTACCTCGACAACGTCGTCGCCTACGCGAGGCTCACCGCCGTCGAGGCCTGAGCCAGCTCGATCCGCGCCAGCTCGAGCCGCCGGTAGGTGCGCTCGTGGAGAGACCAGACGTCCAGGACGTCGCCGTCGACCTCGGGATAGGCGATGACGAGGTGCTCGCCGCCGTACGTGATGTCCACCGGCAGCCCGGCTTCCAGCTGCCAGCAGAGCTGTTGCTGCTTCGGCGTGAGCCGGCCGGCGTAGCGGTCGCTCATCGCCCGCGCGAGCTGGCCGCGCAGCAGCGCCGGGCCGGTCGCCGGGGCGGCCAGCAGCCGCTCGGCGTGCCCGGCGGGATCGGGTGGCTGTTCGCCGGGTTCGGGGTCGCGGACGGCCACCGTCGGCTCGGTCTGGTCGCGGGCGGGCAGCACGATGCTGCCGTCCGCGGCGTGGCGGGTCGGCGCGTAACCCGCTTCGCGCAGCGCCTCCAGCGTACGAACGGCGTCCACAGTGGACGTCAACACGGTCGGCGCCACCGCGCGCAGGCCGAGTTTGGCGAGCTTCCGGTGCGCGGCGAGCTCGGCCAGCACGGCGGGCTCGCCGACGACGACGCTCGCGACGTCGATCACCTGCGCCTCGCCGTGCCGCCGCGCCACGTCGTTGACCAGGTACACCAGCGGCTGCGGCAGCTCTCCCGTGGCGACGCCGCGCAGGTAGCCGAGCAGTTCGGCGACCTGAACGCCCTGGTCGAACGCGCGCCGCACGGACGCCGGCGAGAAGCGCCAGCTGGTCGCGGTGCCCTGCGCTTCCCGATCGGCGACGCGGTCGAGCAGCGCGGCGAGCCGGGCGTCGGGTGAGCCGGGCACGATCGCCGTCAGGTCGGTGCCGAACAACGCCGTCGTGCGCGCCCGGGAGACCAGTTCGCCGGTGACTTCGACGAGCTTCTCCGGGGTGAGCAGGGCGCGTCCGGCCGAGGTCACGGCGCCGTGCGCGATGACGCCGAGCAGTTCGCCCTCGCTGAGCGCCTCCCCGACGAGCCCGCCGAAGTCGTCGGTCGGCAGCAGCGGTGCGTGCCACTCGGCCAGCTCGATCAGCGCGTCGACGTCGGTGACGGCGTCGCCGGGTGCGAGCCGCGCCAGCAGCCGCACGAGCAGCCGCCGCACCAGCGCCTCGACGTCGGCTCCGAACTCCGGGGGCACCGGGTCCCACCAGGTCGTCAGCAGCAGCCGGTACAGCAGCGCCGGCTCGGGCCGGGCAAGGTCCGGGTTGGGCGCGAGGGTGGGCGCGGGTGCCTTCTGGCCGCGGCGCGGTGGCGGTGGCTCGTCGGCCAGCAGCAGCCCGGCCTGGACGGTGAGGTCGACGGCGAGCGCGATCTCCGCCGGCGTGGCGCCGGTGTCCTTGGCCAGCTTCTTGACCAGCCGGGCCCCGATCGTGCCGTCCTTGAGCAGCGGCAACGGTTCCGCGGCGGCCAGGTCGAGGATCGCCGACACGCGGTCGAGCAACCGCAGCGCGGCGGCCGACGACGTCGAATCCGCCTCGGCCGCTCCCATGGGGGTGACGGTGCACTCGGGTTCCGCGGGCGTGAACGGCAGCTGGTGGTCGGGCCCGCGCAGCGCGAGCGAGACTTCGATCGGCATGGCCACGGTGCCGTGGTAGGTCCCGAACAGGAAGCCGTGGTCGTGCGCCCAGCCCGCCGGGGCGATGCCCTGCACCTCGGGAACGCCGTCGGCCATGTCCAGCAACAGCTTCCGCGTCTCCTCGGGCGCGGTGGCGAACAGGTCGCGGACGCGGTCGCCGTCGCGGAAGAAGCGGACGAGCTCCGCCTTCTTCGCGGTGATCCCGAGCGCTTGCGCCAGCTTCGCCAGCCGGGTCGTGCCGAGTTCTTCGAGCAGGCTCGCGATCGGCCGGCCAAGCCCTTCGGCGCCGAAGCCGGTGCGGTGCAGCAGCTGCGGCAGCGTGATCCCGTCGTCGTCTCGCCAGAGCAGCGCCCGGTCTTCCAGTTCGTCCACATAGGACTCGACGTCGGTGGCGCCGAGCAGCCGGGCGACGTCCGCGACGGGCACCGGCCGCTGCCCGAGCGCGCACCACAGCTGGACGGCCCGCAAGACCTGCACCAACGGCATCGGCAACCCGAGCAAGGCGGCATCGACGGACCCGGCCGAGGCGAGCCGCGCCGCGACGACGTCCAGCCGCCGCGGCCACGGCTCCGCCAGCACGTCCGGCCGGTGGGCCAGCACCTTCGCGAGGGCGTCCTGGTCCAGGCCCGTGAGCCGGCCGAGCAGTTCGCCGTCGGTCGTCATCGGCCCAGGCTAGATCACCGTTCGCAGGCGACGCCGTCGCCGTCACGGTCGAGCCCGGACCGGTAACCCGGTTCGCCGCGGTACAGCGGCGCCGCGTGGGCGGCCTTCGCCGCGGCGCAGTTCGCGTAGTACGCGCTCTGGGCCGGAGCTTCTTCGGTGGTCTCCACGGGCGCGGGCGGGGGAGCCGCCTTGGTGGCCGGGGCCGGCTTCGGCGTCGCGACCGGTGCGGGGGCGGAGGTCGGCGCGGGCGCGGGCGCATCGATGGTTCCGCGGCACGGCGGCCCCCACAGGCCGCTGACGGCGGTCTTCGCCGCGGTTTCGGTCGCGGCGAGCGCCGGCAATGCGGCGGCGGTCGCGTACTTGAGATAGCCGTTTTGAATCGCCAGAGTCGCGTAGTCCTGACCGTCGGCCAGAGTCACGGCGATGCCCTGCGCCGTTTCCGCGCCGAGCGTGACGGCTTTGCCGGAAAGCGTCGAGGTGGCCCAGGCGAGCGATTCCGCGGCGTAACAGCCGTTGCTCGCGAGAGGGGCGAGCACGCCGAGGACGTGCACCGTTCTGGTGCTGCCGTCGCTGCCGTTCACGACGACGGTGGCCCCGTCCGTCACGCTGCCGACGGTGTAGGCGACGGCCACCGGAGACGGCGTCGGGGACGCGCTCGTGCTGGTCGGCGGCGGTGTCGAGGACGCGGGGGCGGCGGCGGTCGTGACCTTCGGCTCGGGTGCCTTCCCGAAGATCGCGCCGAGCACGAACAGGACCGCGAACGCGGCCAGGACGATCTTCAGCCAGTTCGGAAAGCGCTTCTTCGGCTGCATGCGGGATTTCCTCGTTCCTCGAGCGACGTGCCGACGGTGTACTCGGGAAATCTCCCGTCGTTGTTACGCACGAGCCCGTGATCGACCACCAGTCGTTATCCGGCGGAATGTTGCCGTCACGATCACGTCACGAACCACGGCCGCACGCCGAAAAGCTGTCACAACGGCCGATCGGGAAACGACCTGCGGACGTGATCGAATCCCTCGCGCTGCTCGGCACCGGCGGTTTCCCCGCGCACGGTCTCGACTTCACCGCACTGGACATCCGGACCACCGGGTTGCGCCCGGGCCGCGTCGTCGAACTCGCCGCGGTGCGGGTGCACGCCGACGGCTCGCTCGCCGGTGAGCTTTCGACGCTGGTGGACCCCGGACCGGGGGTGCCGCTCGTCCACGGCATCACGCGCGCCGAACTCGACGGCGCACCATCGTTCGGCGAGGTGCTGGGCCCGCTGCTCGACCTCTGCGCCGGCAGCGTCGTCGTGGCGCACGACCCGGCCTTCGCCGGGGCGTTCCTCGACCGCGAGATCGGGGCACTCGGCGTCCGGGTGCCCGCGCTGCCGGGCGTTTCGACGACGGCGGCCGCCCGGTCGGTGGTGCGGCTGCCCAACTACCGGACGGCCACTGTGGCGCACGCCCTCGGCGTGCCCACCGGGCCCTCGGCCCTGTCGGCGGCGCGGACGATCGCGCGGCTGGCGACCGTCCTGTTCGGCCGGTACGGCCTGACGTTCGCGACCCCGCCGGTCTTCCCGAGCCTGCCGCGGTTCGCCGGCGGCCGGCTGCTTCCCCGCGCCGAGGAGCCGCCCGCCGAGCCGGGGTGGATGGCCGAGGCCGTCGAGCGGATCCCCGACGGCGGAGCCGGGAACGCCTACCTGGACCTGCTCGCCGGCGTCGTCGCCGACCAGCACCTGACGCCGGACGAGGTGACGGCCTTGGCCGCGTTGGCGCGCGAGGCCGGGCTGTCCGAAGCGCACGTGCGCTCGACGCACGAACAGTTCGTGACCGCGTTGCGGGAGATCGCGGAACGGGACGGCGTGGTGACCGCGGCGGAAGCGCGCGAACTGCGGCAGGTGGCGACCGCGCTCGGCGTCGCCGGCGCCGGTGACCTGCGGCCGAGCGCGGGCGGGAAGCCGACCCGGGTGCTGGTGCTCGGCGCCGGCATCGCGGCGGACCGGCTGCGGGCCCGCGTCCTCGCCGAGGGCGTCCAGCTGGCGAAGAAGCTGACCGCGAGCGTCACGCACCTGGTGGCCGACGAGACCGTGCCCGCGAACGAGCCCCGCCTGACGCGGGCCGCCGAGCTGGGTGCCGTCCTGCTCGACGTCGGTTCCGCACCGGTCGCCCTCGGGTTCGAGCCGCCGCCCGCTCGGCCGGCCGCGGCGCCCGCCGTGACGTCGAAGCTCGTCGGCGGGCGGATCCTGATGGGGATCGGGTTGCTGCTGATGGTCATCGTCGTTCTCGCGATGTTCGGGGGGACGCCGGTGGCGGCCGGGATCTTCTTCGCCGCGTTCGGGGTCGGGGCGCTGGTCGGCGGCTGGTGGCTCGCCGAGCCCGTGGCGCGCTAGCCTCGGTGCGGTGCCGCGACTGATCCACCTGAACGGGCCGTCCGGGATCGGGAAGTCCACGATCGCGCAGGCCTACACCGAGCAGCACCCCGGGGTGCTGAACCTCGACACCGACCGCGTCGTCTGCCTGATCGGGGGCTGGCGGGACACCTTCTTCGAGACCTTCAAGGCCGCGCAGCTGCTCGCCGTCGCCATGGCCGAGACGCACCTGCGGACCGGGCACGACGTTGTCATGCCGCAGCTCGCCACCCGGGTCGTCGACGTCGAACCGTTCGAGGCCGCGGCGGAGAAGTGCCAGGCCGAATATCGGGAAATCCTGCTCACCGCGGACAAATCCGTCGCCTGCGGGCGGTTCACCGAGCGGGCCGCGGCCGGGGCCGCCGCGACCAAGGGCATCGACGACGTCCTGCGGGAACGCGGGGGTACCGCCGTCGTCGAGCGGATCCACGACCAGCTCGCCGCCTACCTGCCGCAGCGGCCCGGGTGCGCCGTCGTGCGGACCGACGGGTGCTCGCCGCGGGACACCTACGCCGCCGTGCTCGCCCACCTGCGCGCCGGGTGACGCGGTCCGGTTCACTGGAGTCATGGCAATTCCGGAGCTCGCGCTGCGGCAGATCGAACGGTGGTGCGCGCAGCGCGTCCCCGAGCACCTCCAGGACCGGGTCCGGGTCGAGTGCCGGACGCGAGGCCGCGCGGTCACCATCGTCGAACGCCGTGCGCCGCAGGGCGGGTCCGGCTGGAGCGAGCAGGAGATCGCGCAGCTGCGGTTCGACGAGTTCGGCATCTGGTCGGTGTGGTGGGCCGACCGGGACGGGCAGTGGCTGAGCCACCCCGACGGGCCGGTCGCCAGCACGCCGCCCGCGCTGCTCGCCGAGATCGACCGCGACCCCTGCGGGGTGTTCTGGGGCTAGGCCGGCGGCGGGAACCGGACCTCGTTGCGGTCGATCTTCGCGTGGGCGGCCGCGGCCAGGTCGACGCCGAGGCGGTCGGCCAGCTGCAGCAGGTACAGCGTGACGTCCGCGATCTCGTCCAGCACCTTGCCCTCCAGCGCCGGATCCGCGCGCCACGCGTCGGATTCCTCGGGCGTCAGCCACTGGAACAGCGAGGTCAGCTCGCCGACTTCGCCGGAAAGCGCCATCACGAGGTTCTTCGGGGTGTGGTACGGCTCCCAGGCACGGGCCGCGGCGAAGTCGCGCAGCCGCTGGGTCACGTCGTCGAATGTCACGGCGCGATTGTGCCTGGTGGTCACAATGCGTCAGCGGCCGTATGGCGGACTGGCGTTGACCGGTGAATCTCTCACTCAATAGGTTGAACTTCGTCGGGATTGTTGCGGGGACCAAGGCTGGGAAGGGAACGTCTTGAAGTACCTGCGATCCGTCCGCGGCCGCATGCTGGGCATCGCGTTCATCCCCGGTGGCGCGCTCGTCGCCGTGGCTGTCGTGATCGCGATTCTCCTGATCCACCAAGCGGTTCGGACGCGGGACCTGGCCGTGGAGACGGCGGCCGCGGCGGACCGGACGGCCCGCGCGGTGGTCGCGTTGCAGGCCGAGCGGAGCGCGGCGATGGCCGCGCCCGAGCAGCGCAGTGCCGCGTACGCCGGCTACACCCAGCGGATCGAGTCCGCCATCGCCGGCCTGCGCGACTACGCGCGCCACGCCCCGGACGCCGAGTCCGGCTACCAGCAGACGACCGCCGTCGAGCTGCTTTCCGTCGCCGAAGGCATGGATCGCTCCGATTCCCTCGCCCTGGCCGGGCTGGACAACGTGACGCGGGGGTCGTTCACCTCCGCCGTCGCCTCCTACCGGGCCGAGCTGGCCCGGGTCGTCCCGCAGCTCACCGAGAGTGGCCGGATGGCGTACGAAACGCTCACGCGTAGCGCCGAATGGAGCAGGCTGGCCGCCGCCGAGAACGCTTTCACCGCCGCCGAACCGCTTCCGGTGCCCGAGCCCGCGTGGCGGAACGCTTCCTACGCCGTGTCCGCCCAGCTCGGCCTGCTGTACACGCAGCAGAGCCAGTACGCCGTGCAGCTGACGCTCGACGACGGCCGCCGCACCCTCGCCGGCGCCCTCGCCGCGGGGACGGCGCTCCTGCTGTTCGCCGTGCTCCTGATGGTGGTGGTCCGGCGGCTCGTGGCGCGGGTGCCGGTGCCGGTCGTCCCGATCATGGTGCCGACCGTCCACCCGGCCATCCCACGACCCCGCCACGCACGGTCACGACGGCCGGGGCTCCCGGACCCGTGGCCGCTGAAAGCCGTGTTCGACGACTTGCGCCGCCGATGAGGTGCTCACCCACCGTCACTGATTACTCCGAAAAGAGCACGCGGTTGGCCCACACGCGTGCTGGTGCCCGTCGGGCAGACTGGTGCGCGTGAGTCCCCCCTCGGATCTTCGCCCCTACCTGCGCACTTTGGACGCGGAGACGCTGGCGGACCTGCTGCACGCCCAAGCCGAGCGCGATCCCGAGCTGCGGCACTCGCTCGAACTGCGCGCGGCCACCCAATCCGGTGACGTCAGCGAGGCGCACCGGCTGCTGGACACCGCGGTCACCGACGGGAACGTCGAGTACACCGCGAAGATCGGCGCGGTCCTCGACACGCTGCAGCGGATGCTCGACGCCGGCAGCCGCGCCGACCTCGCCCCGCTGGCCCGGCGCACGGTCGACGACATCAGCGAGGTGCTGGAGCAGTCCGGCGACCACGCCGGCGACCTGGCGGACCGGCTGGACCGGGCGGTCGAGCTGTACGCCCGCGCGTGCGCCGCCCGGCCGCCGGACCCGGAGAAGCTGGCCGACTGGATCCTCGAGGTCGAGTTCGACGGCCCCGGCCGCCCGGTGATCGACCTCGCCGAGTTCGCGACCGCGCTGGGCGAGCCGGGGCTCAAGCGGATCAAGTCCACTGTGGACGACGTGCTCGCGGCGAACGGGCCGGGCCACCGCCGCGACGTGGCCGAACGGCTGCGGGAGCAGCTGGCCGAGGTGCTCGGCGACGTCGACGAGCTGGTGGCGATCCTGTCGGCCAAGCCGCCGCGGGTGGACGTCAGCCTCAAGATCGTCCGGGTGCTGCGGGCCGCCGGGCGGCACAGCGAGGCCATCGCGCACGCCGCCCGCGCGCTCACCCACGACAAGCAGCCGCCGGCACCCGAGCCGGAGAGCGAAACCTCCCGCCGTCGCAAGGAATTCGACGCCGAACCAGGCCCCGGGACCTACGCGGCTCTCCGCGAGGCCGCGACGAACGAGGGGAAGTGGACGACCCAGCGCCGGGAAGCGCTCGCTCGCCTGCGCGAACGCGCCGCCGAAGGTGCCGGACAAGCCGGCGAGCTCGTCCGCGTCCTGCTCGACGACGGCCGTCCCGACGAAGCCTGGCGCGCCTGCGTCCGGTTCGGTGCGTCCGCCGAACTCAAGCTCGAGCTGGCCGAACAGCGGGCGGCCGAGCACCCGGCCGAGGCGATCCCGGTTCTCCGCGAACACGTCGACGAGCTCATCGAGCGCAAGGATCCGCAGGCCTACCAGGAAGCCGCCCGCCGGCTGAAGCTGTTGCGCACCTTGCACAAGCGCGCCGAGACGCCCGACGAATTCACCGCTTACCTGGCCGCGCTGGTGGAAAACCACCGGCGGAAAACCCGGCTGATCACGGAAATCCGGACCGCCAGGATCGCGCTGCCTAAAGCCGTAACTTCGCCGCGCACCCCTCGTTGACCCGGGAGAACCGGTGATTCACGTGCACCGGGACATCGTGAGCGCGCCAGGCGTCGCGGTGGCCCAGTTCCGCCCTCCGGCTCGGCGCCTCCCCGTCGAGCACCCGGCGGGACCCGCGCCAGGGCCACCGCGACCCGTTCGCGGTGAAGTGAAAGCATGAGGCCATGAGCCCGGTCAGTCGCGCCCGCAAGAGGCAGCCGCAGCCCGTCACGCACAGCGTGACCGGCCTGTTCAAGGACGTCCTGAACGACTTCTCGGCGTTGGGCGCCGACCCCGCGCCGGTCGACGTCGAACTGCTCGCCTCCGAGGTGCTCGGCCAGTTCCGCGACCTGCCCGTCGAGGACGGCGAAGAGCCGCTCGGCCTGGAACTCATCGGCTTCGCCCAGCGCAAGATCACGCCGGGTGCCGCCGCGCTGCTGGCCGCCCTGAAGGTCGTCGCCGAGACCGACGTCGAGCGCAAGGCCGCCGACGCCGGGCTGCAGGTCGTCCTCGGCCGCGGCATCCCCGAGCCCGCCTTCGCCGCCGGGCTGGGCCGGGTCACCGCCGGCGAGTGCTGGCGGACCGGGGACGTCTACGGCGACGAGTCGTCCCTGCTGTGCGTCTTCACCCACGGCGACCAGGCGTACGGCCTGCTCGCGCTGCTCGACTTCACCGAGGGAGGCCGGGTGCGGGACCTCGTCGTGATCGACGGGCCCGCCGACGTCGTCGCCGAGATGCGGGAGCAATCCGACGCCGACCCGGAGCTGGTCCTCTTCGAGGCCGTCGACCCCGCCGAAGCCCACCGCCTGATCGCGGACGGCCTCGCCGCCACCGACCACCTCGACGAGGCCGACGTCAGCGAGGACTACGCCCGCTTCCACGCGGTCGCGCTCACCTGGTGCCGCGCGCTGCCGGAGCCGGCGCTCGTGCCCGAGGTCGCCGAGTGGTCCGACGCCGAACGCGCGGCCGTCGTCGAGCAGTTCGTCGCGGCGAGCGGTGAGGACGCCGACGCCGCCCGCTCGATCGGCAGCCTGCTGCTGGAGCACGGCCTGCGCACCGACCCGGGCAACCCGCTGCGCGTCGGGCCGGAGAAGATCGCGCGGTTCCTCGAGGGGCTGCTCGGCGAGGAGTACGAACTCGACGCCGACCACGAGGACGCCGTCGAGCCGGTCGTGCTGGCCTGGGTGCAGTGGACCGGCGAGCGGGCGCACCTGACCGAGACGGCGATCGCCGCCCTCGACGAGGCCGTCCAGGACTACCTGAGCGAGTACACCGACGAGGACGACTCCCCGCTGGAGCGCTACTTCGCCGACACCGGCGACCTGTCGCCGACCGAACTGGCCGACGCGCTGGAGCGCCGGATGTTCGCGGTGCCCTCGACGACCACGGAGATCGACGAGGAAGAGGTCGACCTCGACCCGACCGACGCCGACCAGCGCCGCGCGCTCGTCATCGCCGAGGCCGACGAGGACGAAGACGAGCAGCGGCTGATCCTGCGCGCGACGATCGTCGACCAGCTTTGGGACAACGAGCCCGCCGAGGTCTGGCAGGCCACCGAGCGCCTCCAGGAGGGTGAGCTCGACCGCGACGAGATCTTCGAGCAGCTCATCGACACGCTGGAAAACAGCCTGCTGGACGCGGAAAACCTCGAGTACGACGCCGACGCCTACGTCGAGGCGCTGGCCGAGCTCTGATCGCTAGGGGAGGGGTCCCGCGTGCTCCGCGGGCTTCGCTTTGCTGCGGCGCTCCTGCAGCCGGTCGTCGAAGTCGACGACGAAGGTTCCCGCGGCCATCGCGATCAGCAAGGCCAGACCGAGCACCGCACCGACCCACGTGAGGATCATGGTGAACATCGTGGGCCTCCTCCCCAGCTCAGAGCCGTTTTCCTGACTCCTTCAGGGTCGCTTTCACAACGCATGCCCGGTATCGGCCAACCGGTTACGGCTCAGCGGCCCGCCTCGGCCGAACGGCCGGTTTCCGGCGCGGAGAGTCGTCGCGGGTCAACGAATCGTGTGCGCGCCTTCGCTCAGCGTGCGAAAGCGCGGCATGTGGGTGACGGGGTGCGTGACCGGGTCAGAGCTTGCGCAAGCGGACCCGGTTGATGGTGTGGTCGCAGTCCTTGCGCAGCACCAGGGTCGCCCGGGGGCGGGTCGGCTTGATGTTCTCCATCAGGTTCGGCTCGTTGATCGAGTGCCACAGGTGGCGTGCTTCGGCGCGGGCCTCGTCGTCGGGCAGGCCGGCGAAGTGGTGGAAGTGCGACGCCGGGTCCGCGAACGCCGTGTGCCGCAGTTCCAGGAACCGCTCGACGTACCAGCGCTGGATGTCGTCGGTGTGCGCGTCGACGTAGATCGAGAAGTCGAAGAGGTCGGACACCATCAGCCGCGGCCCCGGCTGGAGCACGTTCAGGCCCTCGACGATGAGGATGTCCGGCTGCTGCACCACCTGCTCCTGGCCGGGCAGGATGTCGTAGGCCAGGTGCGAGTACACCGGCGCGGCGACCCGCTCGGCGCCCGACTTGACCTCGGTGACGAACCGCAGCAGCGCGCGGCGGTCGTAGCTCTCCGGGAACCCCTTGCGGTGCATGATCCCGCGGCGCATCAGCTCGGCGCGCGGGTAGAGGAAGCCGTCGGTGGTGACCAGGTCGACGCGGGGGTGGTCCGGCCAGCGGGCGAGCAGCGTGCGCAGGATGCGGGCGGTGGTCGACTTGCCGACCGCCACGCTCCCGGCGATGCCGATCACGAACGGGACCTTCGTGCCGCGGGAGTCGTCACCGAGGAACGTCGTCGTCGCTTCGTAGAGCCGCTGGCGGGCGGCGACCTGGAGGTTGATCAGGCGGGACAGCGGCAGGTAGACGTCGGCCACCTCGGCCAGGTCGACCTGCTCGCCGAGACCGCGCAGCCGCAGCAGCTCGGCCGCGGTCAGCGGCAACGGGGTCGAGCTCCTGAGTTCTTTCCACTGTTCCCGGTGCAGCTCGACATACGGGCTGAGTTCGCGGACCCGGGTCATCGCACACTCCTCCGGCCGTCGCCTGCACTGGCGGACGTTCACCTGCGTGATTAACGGTAGGGCTTACGGCCGGTGAAAGCGCTGTGACGTAGTCCACCCCCTCCCGGGGGTTGATCACCCAGCGTCACATTTTTCCGAAGACTTCGGCCCAGGCCGCGGCGACCTGCCGGGCGCAGGTCGCGGGGGCGACGCCGCCGACGCCGGTGCCGAGACCCGGCATCGCGATCGTGTCGACGAACTCCCGCACCGGGCCGTGGTCGAGCCGGCCGTCGCGCCAGGTCAGGAACACCGCGCGGGCGGCGAGGTACGGGTGGACGGTGTCGGCGGGCAGCCGTTCGCCGGGTTCCCGCATGGTCGGGGCGCTGATCAGCCAGGCCGGCTCGGCCTCGCCGGTGGGCACCACCACGGCGTCGCCGATCGGCAGCTCGCCGCCGTGGAAGGCCAGGACGGCGCTGCGGACGCTCTGCTCCACGCCCGGGAACGCCTGCGCGTAGACGGCGTCGATGCCGCCGCGCATCCAGCCGTAGGAGTTGGCCGGGCTGACCACCGCCTGGGCGACGACGTCGAGCACCGACCCGCGGTGCACCCGGACGCGGCCGGCCAGTTTCTGCGCGGCGGCGGTCCAGGCAGCGGCGAGTGGTTCATCGACGGCGCACAGCACCAGCTCCGGTGCGCGGGGGGCGAGCGGCGGCTTGGCGCCCTCACGTCCGGTGTGCGTGCCCGATTCGGCGGTCACCCGCTCAGCATCGCAAAAAATGCCACCCGGCGTAACCGGTTCCCGTACCGGCTGTCCGAGTGAATGTCGCCACGCTCGGGCCCCGTAGCCTGGGTGCTGTGTCACGGATCGCATACTTCGGCCCCCGAGGGACCTTCACCGAACAGGCCGCGCGGGTGCTCGCCGCCGGCGAAGAACTGATCCCGTACGAGACCGTCCGGCTCGCGATGACCGCGGTCCGCGCCGGCGAAGCGGACGCGGCGTGCGTCCCGATCGAGAACTCCGTCGAAGGCGTGGTGCCCACCACGCTCGACGGGTTCAGCGAGTCGACCCCGCTGGTCGCCGTCGCCGAGACGATCCTGCCGGTGCACTTCAGCGTGCTGACCCGGCCCGGGGGCGGGGAGATCCGGACCGTCGCCAGCCACCCGCACGCGCTGGCCCAGGTCCGCGAGTGGCTCGACGCGAACCTGCCGGGAGCGCACGCGGTGGCGTCGTCGTCGACGTCGGCCGCCGCGGTCGGCGTGCTGGAAGGCGACTTCGACGCGGCGGTCTGCGCGCCGGTCGCGAACGAGCACTACCACCTCGAGGTGCTGGCCACCGAGGTCGCCGACGTCTCCGACGCGGCGACGCGGTTCCTGCTGGTCCGTCGCCCGGGCGAGCTGCCGGACCCGACGGGGGCCGACCGGACGTCCGTGGTCGCCGCGGCCGCGAACCGCACCGGCACGCTCGCCGAGCTGCTCACCGAGCTGGCCGGCCGCGGCATCAACCTGACCCGGCTCGACGCCCGCCCGACGCGCAACAACTTCGGCGAGTACCGCTTCTTCATCGACTTCGAAGGCCACGTCGCCGAGCCGCGGGTCCTCGACGCGCTGACGGCGTTGCGCCGGCACTGTCGCAACCTGCGGTTCCTCGGCTCCCACCCGCGGGCCGACGGCGTCTCCACCACGATCGTCGACGGCTTCGGCAACGACGACTTCGTCGAAGCGGCCGTGTGGGCCGACGCGGTGCGCAAGGGGGACCTGGCGTGAGGCTGCTGCTCATCCGCCACGGGCAGACCGACGGGAACGTCCGCGGCGCGCTGGACACCGCCCTGCCCGGCCCGCCGCTGACCGACCTCGGCCGCCGGCAGGCGGACGCCCTCGCCGCCCGGCTCGCGGAGGAGCCGCTGGTCGCGGTGTACGCGTCGCAGGCGACGCGCGCTCAGCAGACGGCGGCGCCGCTGGCCGCGCGGTTCTCCCTGGACGTGCAGGTCGTCGACGGCGTGCACGAGGTAGTCGCGGGCGATCTCGAGGGGGCGACCGACCACGAGTCGATCCGGACCTACATGGAGACGGTCCGGCGCTGGACGCTCGGCGAGCTGGCGCCGTCGCTGCCCGGCGGGGAGAGCGGCACCAGCGTGCGCACCCGGATGCTGGACGCGGTCGGCCGGCTGCGCGCCAAGCACGAACAGGCCGACCCGGACGGCGTGATCGCCCTGGTCAGCCACGGTGGCGCGATCCGGCTGACCGGCGAATGGCTGGCCCCGAACGTGCACGCCGACGTCGCGAACGCCGCGTTGATCCCGAACACCGGGCTGGTGGAGCTGGTGGCGCAGCCGGAGGGCCGGTGGCGGTGCCTGACCTGGGTCGACACCCCGCTCTGAAGATCCCGAAAGTGTGATTCCGTCACGTTTAGAACACGCCTGGTGGGGAATTTACGAAAGCAGCCAACCCGGCCGCGTCCCGGTACGTCTACCCAGTAGCACCACACCAGGGAGGCGATTGACATGAAGCTTTCACGGTTGTTCCCGGTCGTCGCGGCTTCGGCGGGCGTTCTCGCGCTCTCCGCCTGCGGCGGGGGCGGCACCACGAACGCGGCGAGCAGCTCGACGCCGTCCAGCTCGGAGTCACCGACCGCCACCCCCACGGTCACCACCGCCACGTCGAGCGCGTCCGCCACGCCGGCCGCGCCGCCGGTCGCCCAGCCCGCGGACGACGGGCTGTGCAAGGCCGGCGACGTCAAGCTCTCGCTCGGCCAGGGCGACGCGGGCGCCGGCTCGATGTACCGGCCGCTGCTCATCACGAACTCCAGCGCGGAGCCCTGCACCATCCAGGGCTTCCCCGGCGTGTCGTATGTGGCCGGTCCGGACGGGCACCAGGTCGGCAAGGACGCCTTCCGCGAAGGCACCAAGGGCAACGCCGTCAAGCTGAACCCGGGCCAGACCGCGGCCGCCGACATCCAGTTCGTCAACGTGCGGAACTTCGACCCGGGCGCCTGCCAGCCGACGGCGGTCCGGGGCCTGCGCATCTACCTGCCGCAGGAGACCGCGTCGAACTTCGTGCCCTCGGAGGGCACGGGCTGCGCCGGTACGAAGATCCCCGGCAACCAGTTGGCCGTGAAGACGGTCCACCCAGCCTAAATGCGGCCGCAAATCTCCTTCGCCTCGGTCAGGTGCCGCTGGCCGGAGATGTCGTTGAAGTGCAGGCTCAGCACCATCCGGCTGACGCCGTCGATGTGGTCGGCCAGCGGCTGGTAGTTGGCGTTCACCTGGGCGGCGGCCGCGGACAGCTCGCGCGCGGCCACCATCCGGTGCAGCCGCTCCCCGCTGAGCGCGGGGGTCAGCGACGGCTGCGCGTCCCGGCTCGTGTCGGGCAGCTCGCCCACCCGGTCGAGCGCCTGGCACGCCGCGACGGCGTCGTCGAGCGCGCCGGCGTGCACTCCGGACAGTCCCCAGAGGAGCCCGAGCACGCTGCCGCCCAGCACGAACCCGGCCACCCCGCAGAGCACGAGCAACCGGCGTGCCGGCGGGGGCGGCTTGACCTCGACCTCCTCCGAAGGCTCGTCGAAGTCCGGATCGGCGTCGGTGCCGGTCCCCGGGTCCACGGTGCGCATGCCTGCCTCCTCACCACCTGGGTGAGGAGCTATTTCAGCTCACAATCCCGGATCGTGGTGGGTCAGCGCCGCGGCTGAGTCCGATTTGTCACCGAGGGAGAACCGCCGCAGCGCGCCGACCGCGAACGCGGCGATCACCAGCATGGCGACGCCGGACACCGCGAAGGTCCGCGCGGCCGAACCGAGCTGCTCGGTCAGCACGCCGCCCAGCAGCGCGCCGAGCGGGATCGCGCCCCAGACGACCGTGCGCCACACCCCGAGCACCCGGCCGAGCAGCTCGCCGGGCACGAGCGTGTGCCGGGCCGTCGCGAGCACGACGTTCACCGCCACCACCGCCGCCGCGAACAGCCCGAACAGCGCCGCGCCCGCGACCGGCGAGCGCACCAGGCCCATCCCGCCGAACCCGAGGCCGCAGCAGACGATCCCGCCGGCCACGACCGGGAGCCGTCCGGTCGCCCGCACCAGCCGTGGGGCCACGCCCGCGCCGAGCAGCCCGCCGATCCCGCCGACGAAGGCGAAGAACCCGAAGGTCGCGTCGGACAGGTGGAGGTCCTCGAGCGCGTACAGCACCAGCTGGGCCTGCGCGAGCTCGCTGACCAGGCTCAGCAGCCCGGCGACGACGACCAGCCGCAGCAGCAGCGGGTGCCCGCGCAGCCAGCGCAGGCCGTCGGCGAGCTCGGTGCGCAGCTTCGCCGGTGCGACCGGCGTCTCCGCCTTCGCGCGGTAAGTGCCGGCCAGCCCGAGCAGCACCGCCGCCGCGATCGCGAAGCCGGCGGAGTTGAGGATGAACGGGAAGGCGGCGAAGAGGGCGAAGGTCAGGCTGCCGACCGGGCCGCCGAGGAACGTCTGCCCGACGATCTCGCAGGCCTGCAGCTTGCTGTTGGCGGCGTCCAGCGACCGGTTTCCGACGACCGCCGGGATGAGCGCGTTCGCCGCGCTGTCGGCGATCGTCTCGGCCGTCCCGATGATCAGCGCGGTCAGGTAGACCAGCCAGATCGTCATGCCGCCGGTGGCGACGAGCACGGCCAGCGCGCCGACCGCGGCCGCGCGGGCGGAGTTCGCGACGATCATCGCGCGCCGCCGGTCGATCCGGTCGACCAGCGCGCCGGCCACCGCGGCGAACAGCAGCCACGGCAGGAACTGGGTGGCGGACAGGCCGGCGATGAGCACCGGATCTCGGGTCAGGGTCGTGGCCAGCAGGGGCAGGGCCACCTTGCCGATGCCGTCCCCCAGGTGGGACGCCGCGCTCGACGTCAGCAGCCAGGTGAGTCTTCGGCCACTCCCGTCGTTCCGGGCTTCGTTCACTGTGCCTCCCCCGCACGCCGCCCGACGACTTCGCGTACGAGGATAACCGCGGAGATGGCTGCGCGTGGTCACGTTGTCACTAACGGTGAATCTCGTGACAGTATCCGCTGGCAAGCGCGGAATTCGGTGGAACGTGGGGAGGGGACGCGGGAATCCGGGCCGGGGTCAGCCCCAGCCGAGCTCGTGCAGCCGGGCGTCGTCGATGCCGAAGTGGTGGCCCAGCTCGTGCACGACGGTGATCAGGACCTCCTCGACGACCTCGTCCTCGTCCTCGCACATGGCGAGGATCGGCTGCCGGTAGATCGAGATCCGGTCGGGCAGCACCCCGCCGTAGGACGACGTCCGCTCGGTCAGCGCGATGCCGTGGTAGAGCCCGAGGATGTCCGGTGCCTCGTCGTTGAACTCCTCGACCAGCACGACGACGTTGTCCATCGCGCGCGCGAACTCGGCCGGCACCTCGTCCAGGGCTTCCGAGACCAGTTCTTCGAACCGCTCCCGGCTCATCTCGACGGCCATCAGCCGTTCTGCTTCGTCGACGGAGGGGCGGAGTTCGACGTGGCCGGGCCACCGCCGCCGTCGGAAGGCGGGCCGCCGTCCTGGGGCTGGCCGCCGTCCGGGCCGGCCGGGGCGGCCTTGATGCTGCCGGTCACCGCCTGCAGGCCGCTCTTGTCGGGCAGCAGCGAGGCCACCTTGCAGTTGACCTTGGTCGAGCCGGTGTCCCAGCTCTCCTGCTCCCGCAGGTCCCAGGTCAGGATCAGCTTCTTGGCGTCGAGGTCGGCGCCGCCGGTGTAGTCGCCGGCCGCCTTGTTGCACTCGGTGTCGAGCCAGGCCTTCTGGTCGTCCTGGGAGGGGTAGCCCTCCTTGAACTTCGTCTTGAGGTCGAGGGTCGCGACGATCTCGTACGAGTGCGGCTTCGTGCAGTCGATCGGGTCGCCGACGCCCTTGCCGAGCAGGGCCAGGCAGGTGCCCGGCTCGAAGACCAGCGACTGGTCCTGGTCCTTGGCCGGCCCGGTGGTCGGCAGCAGCTTGCCGCCGGGGCCCGCCCACTGCAGGCCGCACCGGAGCTGGCGGTCGCCGTCGTCCCACTGCGACGGCGTCGGGCGGAGCAGGTTGGTCGTGAGCTTGCCGTACGGGTCGAGCTTGTGCCCGAGGTAGGGCTTCACGTCCGAGGTGCACTTCTGCTGCGCGATCTGCTGCCACTGCTCCAGCGACGGGACGGGGGCGCCCTCCGGGAACTGGGCGCCGATGTCCACGAGCGTGGTCACCTCGAACAGGTGCGGCTCGGTGCAGGCCACCTTGCGCGCGTCGCTCGCGTCCGGGTTGTCCCAGGTCAGGCAGCTGCCGGGCGGGGAGTGGAAGGCTTCCTGGGCGGCCGCGGACAGCTTGCCGGCGCCGCCACCGGACCCGCCGGTGATGCCGTCGCTCCACGAGAACACGACGCTGAGCGCGAGCGCGATCAACGCGCCCGCGAAGATCCCGCCCATCACGACGCGGGTGCGCAGCGTCTGGGTGGCGGTGGGGAACCGATCGGCGCTGGGAGACATCGCAGTCCATGATGCCCGCGCCGCGCATGACGTGCGCGGTCCGGGTGGTTAGGGTGGTCACGGTTTCGCGGTGGCCGGTGATTACGGAGCGCACATGACGCAGGACAACAATACTGGGGACCAGCCGCCCCCCGAGCCGCCGAAGCGCGGCTCGATGAGGTTTCAGGACTCGAACACCCAGCCCCGCCAGCCCTCGCTGGCCGAGCAGCGGGCCCGGCAGCAGGCGCTGGCCCAGGAGGAACGGGACGAGGAGCTGGCCCGCCAGGCCGACGCCAAGGCGGCGACCCGGCGCAAGATCCTGATCGGCAGCGGGGTCACGGTCGGGCTCGTCGGCCTGGTCGCGACGTTCTACACGGTCGCGAAGCCGCAGGGCGAGGTCACGGCGGTCTGCACCGACTCGAACGGGGTCGTCCAGAACGACGACTACTGCGACGACAACTACGTCACGAGCCACGGCGGCTACCACAGCGGCGGCTTCCTGTTCCTGCCGATCCCGGGCGGCGGCTACAACAGCTACCGCTACAACTACGGCGGCACCGGGGTCATCGGGCAGCGGGTGAGCGGTGGCACGTACGACGCGCCGTCGTCGCGGACCAGCGTCAACACGAAGTCCGGCAAGTCCGTCCAGCGCGGCGGCTTCGGCATCAGCGGGAAGAGCGGCAGCACCGGGGGCACCGGCGGCAGCGGCAAGAGCGGGGGATCGTAGGTGTACCGGGACCGGCGGGAGCCGCGGCGCGACTGGCAGCGGATCGTCGAAGAGCAGGGGCTCGTCTACGGCACGCCGGCCCGCGACAGCAGCGGCCGGATGCGGCCGTACTGGGACGAGTCCGTGCACTACGTCTTCGAGATGGACGAGGTCCTGTCCCTCGAGGCCGACGTCGAACTGCTGCACTCGATGTGCCTGGAAGCCGTCGACAACGTCGTGACGACCGAGGGCTACCAGCGCTTCGGCATCCCCGAGTGGGTCTGGCCGCACATCGCCGAGTCGTGGAAGCGGCAGGACCCGCACGTCTACGGCCGGTTCGACCTGCGCTACGACGGCAAGTCGCCGGCGAAGCTGCTCGAGTACAACGCGGACACGCCGACCACGCTGCTGGAGGCGTCGCTGCTGCAGTGGCACTGGAAGACCGACGTCTTCCCGGACGACGACCAGTGGAACTCGATCCACGAGAAGCTGGTCGAGCGCTGGTCGCAGCTGCAGGACAAGCTGCCGTCGAACGAGCTGCACTTCACCTGGTCGGCGGCCGACCCGTCGGGTGAGGACAACGTCACGACGGCGTACCTGCAGGAGACCGCGGCCGAGGCCGGGCTGGACACGGTGGGCCTGGCGATCGAGGAGATCGGCTGGGACCCGGTGCTCAAGCGGTTCGTCGACCTCGAAGAGGCGCAGATGGCGACCGTGCTGAAGCTGTACCCGTGGGAGTGGGTGGTCGACGAGGAGTTCGGCCGCCACGCCGTCGAGTCGCTGCCGCGGACGCTGTGGATCGAGCCGCTCTGGAAGATGATCCTCTCCAACAAGACGCTGCTGGCGATCCTGTGGGAGAACTACCCGGGCCACCCGAACCTGCTGCCGGCGTTCGCCGACGACCCGGGCCTGCTGACGGAGTACGTCCGCAAGCCGAAGCTGGGCCGCGAGGGCGCGAACGTCCAGATCGTCGCGACCGGCTACGAAACCCAGACCGACGGCGTGTACGGCGCCGAAGGCTTCGTCTACCAGGCGTTCGACCCCCTGCCCGAGTTCGACGGCTACCGGCCGGCGCTCGGCGCGTGGATCGTCGGCGACACCTCCGCCGGCCTGGGCATCCGAGAGACTGGCGGCCTGGTGACCGACGACGGTGCCGCCTTCGTCCCACATCGCATCGTCGAGTCGTGATAAAACACCCCATCGCTGACCTCTTGGGAGAAAACTCGTGACCTCGACGCTTGCGCTGTCCGACACGTTCGGCTCCGACCTCGTGCGGGGGATCGGCGCGATCCTGCTGTACGGCGTCGTCGGCCTGCTGCTGATGTTCGCCGGCTTCTACGCGATCGACTGGACCACGCCCGGCAAGCTGTCGAAGCTGGTGACCCAGGGCCTGCCGAACGCCGTGATCGTGACGGCGTCCGGGATGCTCTCGATGGCGTTCATCGTGGTGGTGGCGATCTTCAACTCGGCGAGCGACCTGACGGAAGGTCTGATCACCTCGCTGGTCTACGGCCTGCTGGGGATCGCGGTCCAGGTGATCGCGGTCCGGCTCCTGGAGTGGGCCACCCGCATCGACGTGGCCTCGACCATCGAGAGCGAGAAGTTCGCCCCGGTGAGCATCGTGGTCGCGGCGGCCCACCTCGGCCTGGGCCTCGTGGTGGCGGTCGGCATTTCCTGACGTTCCCCACTACCGTGGGGTAGGTGCGCCTGCTGAGGACACCGGACGACCGGTTCACGGACCTGCCCGAGTTCCCGTACGAGCCCCGCTACGCGGAGCTGGCCGACCCCCACGGCGGCCGGATCAGAGTGGGGTACGTCGAGGCAGGCCCGGCGGACGGCCCGGTGGTCCTCTTGCTACACGGCGAGCCGAGCTGGTCGTTCCTGTACCGCAAGATGCTCCCGGTCCTGGCGGCCGCGGGCCTGCGGGCGATCGCCCCGGACCTGGTGGGCTTCGGCCGGTCCGACAAGCCGGCCGAGCTCGCGGACCATTCGTACGCCCGGCACGTGGAGTGGATGCACGGCTTCGCGTTCAACGCCCTGGACCTGCACGACGTGACGTTGGTCGGCCAGGATTGGGGAGGGTTGATCGGCCTGCGGATGGTGGCTTCGTCGCCATCGCGGTTCGCCGGGATCGTGGCTTCGAACACCGGCCTGCCGACGGGCGACATCGACATGCCGCCGGCGTGGTACGCATTCCGCACGGCGGTGGAGAAGGCCCCGGTGCTGGACGTAGCGCGTTTCGTGCAGTCGGGGTGCAAGTCGGTGTTGTCGGAAGCGGAGAGGGCGGCTTACGACGCACCGTTCCCGAACGAGATGTACAAGGCGGGCCCGCGAGCAATGCCGGGCCTGGTGCCGTACCAGCCGGACAACCCGGCATCGGCGGCGAACCGCGAGGCGTGGAAGACGCTGACCGAGCTGGAGATTCCGTTCTTGGTGGCGTTTTCCGACGGCGACCCGATAACCGGGGGCATGGCACCGGTGTTGAGGCGCTCGATGAAGGGCGCGCAGGGACTGGAGCACCCGGTGATCAAGGGGGCGGGGCACTTCCTGCAGGAGGACGCGGGCGAGGAGCTGGCTGAACAGGTGGCGCGCTTCGTGCGGGGTTGATCGAACCGGCGGCCGGGAGTGCGAGCCAGGTTGGGGGCGCTGCGAACCGGCGGCCGGCGACGTAAGGGGACCAGCGACGTCACCAGACCTCCCCCGCCCCTCATCCCAGCTATCCCTTCAGTCGGCGGCCGGGTGTGTCAAGGCACGCTTTCCCGCCTTGACACACCCGGGCGACGACTGAG